>JBDSEJ010000518.1:0-5907 GCA_039920105.1 Candidatus Nitrotoga sp.
GTTTCCAGAAGTTTGCTGGCCACGGTTTTGCTGGGCAGAGCGCTCATTTTGATATGCCTTGTGGGTCGGTTAGAATACAACGCATTATAATGTCCAACTGATTGAAATTGCGTCTTTCTCACATCAAGATCGCTGGATTCAAATCTTTCGTCGATCCCACCCATATTGCGCTACCCGGACAGATCGTCGGCATTGTCGGTCCGAATGGTTGCGGAAAATCGAACATCATTGACGCGCTACGCTGGGTGCTGGGCGAATCTCGCGCTTCAGCGCTACGCGGCGAATCTATGCAAGATGTAATTTTCAACGGCTCCGGTAAGCGCAAACCGGTCTCGCGCGCTAGCGTCGAGCTAATCTTCGATAACAGTTTGGGCAAGGCTGCCGGCCAATGGTCAAGCTACGCCGAAATTTCTATTAAGCGTGTACTGCTGCGCGACGGTGATTCCAGTTACCACATCAACAATCAGCATGTGCGACGCAAGGATATAACCGACATTTTTCTGGGCACTGGACTGGGCGCAAGAGCTTATGCCATTATCGAACAGGGCATGATTTCGCGCATTATTGAGGCGAAACCGGAAGAGCTGCGCATATTTTTGGAGGAGGCTGCGGGGGTATCTAAATACCGCGACCGTCGCCGCGAAACTGAACTTCGCATTTCAGATACACACGCCAACCTGCTACGGGTTGATGACATCCTGCTGGAGCTGACCAAGCAACTTACCCATCTAACCGCACAAGCAGCGGTAGCCAAGCGTTACTGCGAACTGGAATCCAAGCGCGACACTACGCAGCAATTGTTGTGGCTGGTAAACAAGCAGGAAGCCGAGACGCGCCGGAGACGCTTTGCCCAAGGAGCTGAGAAAACAAAAAATGAGCTGGAAGCTGAGACTGCACGCCTTCGTGAAATGGAAAGCCAACTGGAACACACGCGCAGTGAGCATTACGCGCAAGCTGATGCGCTGCATGCCAAGCAGGGCGAATTGTATGCTGCGAATGCAGAGATTGCGCGACTAGAGCAACAGATTGCCCATCTCAACGATCAACGCACGCGCTTGGCCAAACAGTCGGCCGATAACGAGCTGCAGATTGGGCAGCAGCGCGTTCAGTTGCAAGGAATAGAGTCTTCGTTGGCACATTGGCAGCAACAACAACAAGAGGCAGACATTAGAGTTGAGGATTGGGAAAACCGCGCGAATGCCGAGGCATTGCATCTGCCGCAAGCAGAAGAAGCAGTCCGTGTCGAAATGGAGCGTCACAACACGATGCAACGCGAACAGCTAATCGCGCAGCAGCAAATTCAACTGGCCAATTCGGAACTCGAACATATCCAACGCAATGTGCAACAGATAGAAGCGCGCCGCTCGCGCTTGTTGCTGGAACAGGACAATTTACCGGAAATTGATAGCGAAACGTTAACACAGTTGCAATGCCAATTAGTCGAGACAGAGATAGAACGCGATGCGCAACAGCAGGAATTAACAGAACTTCAGGCGCAATTACCGGAGGCTGATACAACACGGCGCAACCTGCGCATCGCACTGCAGGAACTGGAACGACAACTGTCCCAAGTAGAGGCGAAACTTGCCGCGTTGCAACAGCTTCAAAAACAGGTCGATAACGACAAGAATCTAAAACAGTGGTTATCCAAACACCAATTGGACCAACTACCACGCCTGTGGCAATCCATCGGCATCGAGGTAGGCTGGGAAGACGCGCTGGAAGCCGTTTTGCGCGAACGTCTCAATGCACTAGCCCTGCCTCACCTTGACAATGCTGCACATTGGAGCGATGCGCCACCGGCCAGGCTGGCTATATTCACAGTGGACGGCGTACTTAATTCCAAACCCCAACAAGATAATGGGTTGACCCCGCTTGGTCAGTTCGTAAGCTACCAGGACCCACAAACTGCACCCGTGGTGATGGACTGGTTAGCTGGTGTGTTTGTCACGGAAACCCTGGCACAAGGATTGAGTTTGCGTGAACGCTTGCCTGCCGGTGCTTGGTTGGTAACGCCACAAGGACACCTGATAGGCGCGCATAGCGTGCTTTTCCATGCTCCAGACAACCAAGTGCATGGCTTGCTGGCGCGACAACGTGAAATTGAGAGTTTGACGGAGACAGCACTGCAACAGGCAATGTCATTGGATCATGGTAAAAACCAGGCAGCACTAGCAGAGGAAACCTATCACACTATCGAAAACCGCATTGGGCGCTTACGCGCGGCAGGCAGTGAATTGCAACAGCGCCAACATGGGGTACAGGTACAGATTTTAAAATTAACCCAGGCCAACGAACGCAGCCACGAGCGCGCCGCGCAAATCGCACGCGAATTGCAAGAGCTGGCCGAACAGTCTGCTGGTGAGCAATGCCATCATCAGGAAATCGCTGAACGCATGGGCATTCTGCGTGTAAACATTGAAACACAGCAAGCAGAGGTTGAGCAGACGAAGCTACAGGTTGCCACTCAGGAATCTATGCTGCGCCAGCAGCGCGAACGCTCACAAAAAGCGCAACACGAACTACAGGAAGCTCGTTATTTCGTCAAATCCTGCACGGAAAAAATCGCCGATTTAAACCGCAATTTTAAACAGATCGGGTTAACACTGGCGCATTTAGAGCACACTTTGGTACAAAACCATGCTGAGTTAGACGATATAGAAGACGGCATCAGCAAACAGCAATTGCAGGAGGCACTGAGCAATCGCCAAGCACGCGAACAGGCGCTGGCCGAGTCACGCATATTACTGGAACAAACCACCAACAAACTGAATAAACTGGAACAAGAGCGCCTGTCTTGCGAACAAAAATTGCATCCACTTCGTGAAAAACTGAGCGATTTATCGCTCAAGGAACAGGAAGCACGTCTGCAATATGAACAATGGGCGGAGCAATTGCAAGATGCGGATGAAATAACACTACTCTCGCTGCTCGAAAGCGGCAATATCAAGCTGAATGCGTTACAGAACGAATTAAATCGCCTGAACAGCGACATAATTGAGTTGGGCTCGGTTAATCTGGCGGCGCTCGAGGAATTAAATGTGGCACAGGAGCGCAAAACATATCTGGATACCCAAGCGAAAGATTTGACTGAGGCGATGGACACACTGAGAGGGGCAATACGCCGCATTGACAAGGAATCTCGTGACTTATTGATGACCACTTACAATGAAGTCAATCGTCATCTGGCAGATATGTTCCCGGTACTCTTTGGTGGAGGCGAGGCGCGCTTGATGCTAACCGGCGATGAAATATTGGATAGCGGCATACAGGTGATGGCACAACCGCCCGGCAAAAAGAATGCCTCAATTCACTTGTTATCAGGAGGCGAAAAAGCGTTAACTGCGATTGCGCTGATATTCTCGATGTTCCAGCTTAACCCCGCACCTTTCTGCCTGTTGGACGAAGTTGATGCACCTCTGGATGACACCAACACCGAACGGTTATGCAAGCTGATCCAGAAAATGGCACAACACACACAATTCATCTTTATCAGCCACAACAAAATCACTATGGAGCTGGCCCAGCAGCTGGTGGGCGTAACCATGCAGGAACGCGGCGTATCGCATGTGGTGTCAGTGGATATTGAGGAAGCACTGCGCCTGCGCGACGACAGTACAATATCCGCATAGCGATGCTAAATACTGCCTGTATTGCTTACACAGACATCAGCCCATAGCGCAGCCAATATGATCTGCAATCAGATATATATTAATGCAAGCTTGCAACATAGCAATTTTGTTGCGATTAATATTTTTATTTCGTTATGTAAATTTTGTAGCAGTCTTCAAATTTGGATGCCCTAACATCAAGTCAGCAAACTCCATGCCATGCCTAAAATCCCGCTGGATAACAAGACTGGAATTACCCCGATCTTGAAGCGAAATATGGCAAACGTTGCAATAGCCGTCAGCAAAACTGAATACCAGTCAATAAACCCTTTGTCGAAACCAGCTGGCCAAAATACATGGTAGGCAAAAAATAGAGCAAGATTAAAAATTACTCCCACCACTGCGGCAGTAATGGCGGAGAGAGGTGCGGTGAGTTTAAGATTGCCGTGTGAAGTTTCAATAAATGGCCCGCCCATGAAAATGAAAATAAAACTGGGCAAAAATGTAAAAAATGTAGCGATAATTGAGGCAACGAAGGCAGATGCAAATACTGCATCAGGTCCAAATATCTGATTAACCCAACCACCAATAAAGCCAACGAAGGTGATCACCATAATGAGCGGTCCCGGCGTCGACTCGCCCAACGCCAGCCCATCTATCATCTGGGCTGGCATCAACCAATGGTAATGTTCAACCGCACCCTGGTATACATAAGGTAGAACAGCGTATGCCCCACCAAAAGTAAGTAATGCAGCCTTGGAAAAGAACCACCCCATCTGGGTAAAAGTGTTATCCCACCCATATCGGCTAAGCAGCAACGCCATTGCCGTCAGCCAGATGCCAACCCCTAGCGCGATTACCCGCGCAAACTTAAACCAATCAAATAATGCATGTACGGGGGTAGGCGTGTCGTCATCAATGAGAGCCGGGCCGAAATTCTTTATGGCACCCACATGCCCACCACTCGCTTTGAAATATCCAGGGGAGATGTATCCACCAAAATATCCGACTAATCCCGCTGCCAGCAAGATAACTGGGAAGGGCAGACCAAAAACGAAAATGGCCACAAACGCAAATAACGATATTGCCCAAAGTAGCATATTCTTCAGTATTCGTGACCCTATCCGATACGAAGCAAAAAGGACGATAGCGACCACAGCAGGCTTGATACCGTAAAGGACTCCTGCTACGGCAGGGGCCGAGCCATAGACCAGATAGATCCAAGCCAGCGCCACAAGAATGAAGAATGAAGGCAACACAAATAAGCAGCCGGCGATAATGCCACCCCAAGTACGATGCATCAGCCAACCAATATAGGTTGCAAGCTGCTGCGCCTCAGGGCCGGGCAACACCATGCAATAATTGAGCGCATGCAGAAATCGCTTTTCAGAAATCCAGCGATTTTTCTCGACCAAATCATGGTGCATGATGGCAATCTGGCCTGCCGGACCGCCGAAGCTTATGAAGCCAAGCTTAAGCCAATATATTGCCGCTTGTAACAGGGTTACTGAAGTAGGCACTACCGATTGTTCTGTAGAACAGATGCTATTTTTAGTGTCCATAAGCTCTGCTTATTGGATAAGCACACCCAGAATTGAAGCAAGCTCTTGGACGCCAAAGCATCTTAAACAGGGAGGCTGCCGAATCCCCTAGTGAAATTTGTGCGTTATACCCTACTTGAATTGCACGCTAACAATTCATAAACGGAAAAAATCACAAGCATGCTTGTAGTATGGGTTTTGGAATTGAACCAGAATGAGATGTTAACAGCACGATGGAGTGCATAGTGAAAACCCACTCTATTATTTAACTGCAGAAGAAGAATTTTCTGCACAGCTGATAATGCCTCTAAAATATTTCCATCAGGCAATCGTGAAGGAAGCGTTACGACAATTCCGCCTCTTACGCACTACGTCTTGCTTGAAAAATAGGATTGCGCAAATACCGCCCTTGTCCGCAACAGCTGGAAAGATCGGCAACAACACTTGGTTAGAGAGCGCTTGGTGGCGTCAGGCAGAGTCCCCACCGTGAATGAATATTGATTATGACTAAAGACATTACGAAAAACTTACTCAATCGACATTAAATTACCGTAATCGAATTGGAACTGAATTACGTGGTGTCGGGATAATAGTGCAGTTATAAAAACTGCCATTTTAAATTAGATCAAGGCTGTGTTCGTAAATCATGTTGGTAGCTCATCTGGTGAGCCACTCTGACGTGCATACTGTGTGTCGTGGTGCATGTGCGCCGATTCATGCAGGAGGCAGAAATGAGAAGACTGGAGTTGAAACGA
>JBDSEJ010000519.1:0-4007 GCA_039920105.1 Candidatus Nitrotoga sp.
CTCGATTTATTTCGCGCATCCATACAGTTCCTGGGAGCGAGGTCTGAATGAGAACAGTAATGGGCTGTTCCGGCAGTACTTTCCCAAGGGCATGGAGTTGACTGACGTTACCGAGGAGCAAGTGCAGCGGGCGGCAGAGCGACTTAACCACCGGCCACGCAAAGTGCTGGGTTTTAGATCACCGCATGAAGTATTATTTGGGGTGGAGATGCGCTACACCAAGCCAACATGAGCTGTTGCACTTTGAACTTGAATCCGCCTATGTTTGCTGTAAGATGTTCAATTTTCTCAGAAGGTGCTCGATAGTGCGATCCACAGCTTCAGCGTTTATCCTTAAACTGGGTTATCGATTTTGTGTCGGCAAGGCTTATGCACATTGGACGTTGATCAGATGATATGCGCACGTTGCGCAAGTATGAATGTGCGCCGATCTTCGTGGAAGAAAAACGAAGAACACATGAACCATTTACTTTATGCACCGTACCGTTGCCGTGACTGCAAACATCGATTCTTCAAATTCAGTGGGTTCTTAAAGCTTTCTGTCACTGCCACCTTGGGTTTCCTTGCCTCGGTAGGTTTTCTGATTACAATTTATCTGCTATCCAAACCTGACCATACCATTGCCTCCCCACCTATTGCCCATGAGATAAAGCCAAGCAGAACACTTATCCTCGAGAAGGCAAAACAGGGAAAAGCCGATGATCAATACGCTGCAGGGCTCATGTACATGCCAGGTGGCGAGTTCTCAATAAATTACAAAGAGGCGCTGAAGTGGTTTGATCTGGCTGCCAAGCAGGGACATGCAGGGGCAGAATTCAATCTAGGCTTGCTTTATAAAAATGGCCGGGGTGTATTGCAGGATTTCGCCTCTGCTGCTCACTGGATTGAGAAAGCCGCCCACAAAGGTTACCCTGAAGCTCAGTATCAACTAGGGACATTTTACAAAACCGGTGAAGGCATCCAACGTGATCTGACGCAGGCTTACGTCTGGTATAACCTCGCGTCCGCACAAGGTTATGAACCCGGCATTTCTGGGCGAGAAACTGTGGCAAATCTCATGAATGCAGCTGAAGTACTGAAAGCGCAAATTCTTTCGCGAAATTTCAAGCCAACGCTATCCAATCATGATGAAGATAAAACGCTTGAAGTGGCCATTGAAAACCATATCGAAAAAAATATACCTAGTATAAGCACGAAGCAACTTCTACAACCAGGCAGCTTGCCTCAAGGTAATGCTTCAGATTAGCTCCTGTAACTACTCGCTATGCAATTGAGTTTTCGCTCACCTGGTCAGCATTCAACCTTCATCACACTCCAGTGAAGCGTCCGCGTGGCTGTAATGCCATTCCCGTCAAGCCACTCAGACAACTTGCCTTATGCATAGCGATGATCGTGGCACGAGATATCTCACACTACATAGCCAGACATGGCATCATCACTTAATTTCAATATTTAAACACCAAGTAATAATATAAAAAAATCAAATAAAATTTTGGCCTGAATTAGTAAAAATTGCTATCTGCAAAGGGCGCAGGTCGCAGTTGAAAATTACTTAAATTCAGCGCAGATGGTTGAGCCTTCTGGCAAAAAACTTCTCCTAAAGACGATAACTTTCGCTGCTGAGATTTAAGGAATAGGTTTGCATGGCAAATAGATTTTGAAGGCGCTGATGATGGGTTTATCAAAGCCGTATCGGTGGTGATTATTAGATGCAAGGGCTGTATTTACATATGCATTTGATATTGATGCTTCAAAATTTCTAAATCCAGGATTTAGCATCTATCCTACGAACTTACCTGCGCCACTTCTCGCACGGCTTGTGCGATAGTGTCCGCCCAGTACCGAACTTTTTCGCCATCCTCACCTTCCACCATTACTCGCAACAATGGTTCTGTTCCAGAAGGTCTCAGCAATACTCTACCGCAACCATCAAGCGCCGTTTCGGCAGCTATCACCACTTCACGTATGCTGGCATGCCCAGTGCAGTCAGCCCCTCTGGCAACACGCACATTCAGCAATATTTGTGGATACAATGTCAAATCTGAAACAGCTTGAGACAAAGTATGCTGGTTAATTCGAAGTGCATGCAATACTTGCAAGGCAGAGATAATGCCATCACCTGTTGTGTGACGATCGAGACAAATGATGTGGCCGGAATTTTCCCCGCCAAGTTGCCAGCCTTGTTGCAACATCGTTTCCATTACATGACGATCACCCACCTTGGCACGCATGAAGGGAACATGCATGCGTTGCATGGCATGCTCGAAAGCCAGATTGGTCATTAGCGTTCCCACCACACCACCCTTTAAATTGCCCTGCAAATGGCGGTGTTTGGCAATAATGTAGAGCAGATGGTCGCCATCGTATAAGCATCCATCTGAATCCACCATCACCAATCGGTCGCCATCACCGTCGAGAGCAATACCCAGATCGGCATGATGTGCTTTAACAGCTTGCTGTAAATTGGCCGGTGCAGTAGCGCCATAACCGTCATTAATATTTTTACCATCTGGCTGCACTCCGATAGTTACAACATCTGCACCCAGCTCGTGAAAAACATGTTGGGCAATTTGATAACAAGCTCCGTGCGCACAATCCACCACTAACTTAAGGCCACGCAAATCCAAATCGTAAGGAAAGCAACTCTTGCAAAATTCAATATAACGGCCTGCCGCATCTTGTAAGCGTTTGGCTTTGCCCAGCTTGGCAGAAGGCATGGTTTCTATTGATGTTTCCAGTCTGGCTTCGATGGCATATTCCGTTTCATCTGCAAGCTTGCTGCCTTGACTGGAAAAAAACTTGATGCCATTATCTTCGAACAAATTATGCGAAGCAGAAATCACGATGCCCGCCTGCAAACGTAAGGCACGAGTTAGATAAGCGACTGCTGGCGTTGGCACCGGCCCGGCCAGATAAACATCTACCCCGGCGGCAATCAAACCCGCCTGCAAAGCCGATTCAAGTAGATAGCCAGAAATACGCGTGTCCTTGCCAATCAGGACTCCTGGATTTTCACCTTGTGACAAATGCCATTCCGAAGAAGTTAGGACTTTACCTGCGGAATAGCCCAAGCGCATAACAAATTCCGGCGTAATAGGATATTCACCCACCCGTCCGCGCACTCCATCAGTACCAAAATATTTTTTTTTCATCAATTGACTCCCTTGACTGCATTCAAAATTTTTAAAGCATCTGCTGTGGCGCGCACGTCATGCACGCGCACCATGCATGCTCCTTGCGTCGCTGCTAGCAAAGCTGCAGCGACGCTGGCATGCTCTCGATGTTCTACGTCTTGACCGGTAATTGTCCCCAGCATGGATTTGCGTGATATCCCGACTAGTAGAGGCACCCCCAAAGCAGAAAATTCATTTAAATGCCTTAACAGGGCTAGATTGTGCGCCAAGGTTTTGTCAAAACCAAAACCCGGATCGACCATGATACGTTCAACAGTGATACCTGCACTTTGCACAGACTCGATACGTGAGTGCAGGAATTGAAGCACTTCTGCCACTACATCTTTATAGTGCGGCTGCTGATTAGTTTGAGGCTGACCTTGCTTGTGCATCAGGCACACTGCTGCATCACTTGCCACTACAGCGGCCAACGCATCCGGTTGTTGCAGAGAGTTGATATCATTAATCATGCTCACTCCTGCCGCCAATGCTGAGCGCATAACTTCTGGTTTATAGGTATCCACTGAAAGAGGAACCGGGGCATCTTGCAAGCCTTCAATCACCGGCATGATGCGATCCAGTTCTTCCTGCACGCTGATCGATTGCGCGCCGGGACGTGTGGATTCACCACCTATATCGAGAAGGTCAGCGCCTTCTTTAATCAATTGGTGTGCATGAGCCAGCGCTGCATCACGTTGCGAATAATACCCTCCATCATAGAATGAATCAGGGGTGATATTAACTATGCCCATAATCAAGGTGCGTGAAAGATCCAGCTTGAATAAGCCACAGTGAAGTAACATGTATCGGGAAGGTATTTGGGGTATCAGGATA
>JBDSEJ010000520.1:0-1652 GCA_039920105.1 Candidatus Nitrotoga sp.
AGCGTTACTGCGGATACCGCTCTGCGGTTGGCCAGATTTTTTGGCACTACGCCGGATTTTTGGATGAGTCTGCAAGCTAGCTATGACGTAAAAAAAGCGTTTGCAGCCGCTGGAAAGGAAATTGAGAAGAACGTTAAGTCCAAGGAATTGCTATCCCCCTTGGCAGGGTAAGACACTAAGGAATCTCGGATGTATCTTTTCGGCATCGGTCGGATCAGGTTTTCCTTGAAGTCGACGTGCAGATCGATCCGGGCGATTAACCTCCAACACCTCACCCCCCGGTTCGCGCAATACGCGAGTAAGGCCTGCGCCATAGGTTTCGGTTCCTTCTACACCAGCACGCTGTAGATTTCCAAATGCGCGTGCCTAGCTCAACAACGTTATGTAACCAGCGTGATTGGTTGGTGCCTTCGCGAAATAGGCCGCACATTTTTTTAGCAGATCACGCTCCATCCTGATTTCTGCCAGCTCTCGCCGCAACCTGGATAGCTCTAATTCCGTCTCGGTAAACGGTTTCTGGTGCTGGCCTATCACAAGCAGTTTGCCTTTATCAGCAGCCTTGACCCAGTATCTCAATGTTCCCTTCGGCAGTGACAGACTCTTTGCTGCGGCTTCCACTGACAGCCCGTTTTCTCGCCATGCCCGTAATGCCTGCTCTCTGAATCCTGGACTGTATTGCGTTTTCGGTAATTTTTGCATCTCAATCCTCCGTTTCTGTTCTCATTTTACGAAACGTTGGACTCTTTGAAACTCAGCTTACGTCAGACTCGGTAACGCTCACTTTTACAAGTGCATTGTCAGATCAGATTGAGACTAGTTCAACACTGATAGGTTATTTATGCCGCTCTTTCCTGTAATGGATAATATTGTATCAATACGCTGGCAGGTATATCTAACCCTGCTGCAAGCCGCCGAATCATCTCTAGCGTTAAGGGACGAACGCGGTTGATGATGTCTGATACGCGACCACGCGGACCGATGTACTGCTCTAAATCTTTACGAGTTAGCCCACGTGCTTGCATGATGTATTGCAAAAACCCGATAGGGTCAGGTGCTGCTATTGGGTAATGCGCTTTTTCATAGATTTCTACTAATAAGCTGAGTAGTTCTAGTTTATTGGCTTCGGCACTGCCTGCACTATCAGCTTCCTTGGCTTGCCAAAGCTGTTCTATCTCGCTAAGTGCCGCCTGATAATCAGGTTCTGTTTGTAGTGGTTTGAGTTCCATCATCTACCCCTAAATATTGTTTGCATCAATACGGCCATACTCGCTATGTGTGCCGACAAAACGAATAAACATTAAGCCTGCCGTGTAGCGTACTGCGACAATTAAGCGATAATCATTGCCCTTGATGTTAAACACAACGCGATTGCCCGCTATAAAACTAGCATTTCGGTGTGATGCCTTAATATCTGCGGGTGTTAGCCATTTGGCATGATTTGCCTCGGCGTACCAGTTCCGCAATGGCGTTTCGGCCTGAGGGTGCTTTAACCAAAAATCCCGTAACGGTTTAATTGATATGATTCGCATAGGTCAATATATCACGCTACCATTTTGGTATCAACTAAAGCTAACGGGCTAAGCCTGATCAATTTGCGCAATATTACTTGCGCCTAAAATGGCTTCTACCCTGTCGCCTAATTTAATCCATGC
>JBDSEJ010000521.1:0-3111 GCA_039920105.1 Candidatus Nitrotoga sp.
AATAATTGAACCCCATTCTTATGGCCGAATGAATGTTGGCTAGGAAAAACATATCAATTCTTTTTTGCCTGTGCCGCTGCGATCTCCTTGTACTGTTTTAGCTCACTTTCAATGATCGACAACTCGTGAAAATCGGTACCCGCTTTTTTGGCCAATTCCAGTTGTTCAATTGCACTGAGCAAATTACCGCGCAGAATGTAAGTGTAGGCCAGTGCGTGGTGTTCTTCTTGTCGCCTGCCCAATGCCGCGTAATTCCGTGCCTGTAGCTCATGCAGACGTAGGTCATTGGGATGAGTGATAATTTGTTCGTTGAGTAATTTGAGTGCGTCTTGAAAGCGATTAGCTTCCAGCAACAGTTCTATGTAATCATAGGCTAGCGCTCGATGCTGTGGAAAGTTCTGTGTGGCGCTGAGATAGAATGCAACGATGCCGCCGGCGTTATTTTTGTCCGCACGTCTGATTTGTCCGGCCAGCGTTGCGATCATCGGGTTATGTGATGTCAGTGTTTGCAAAGGTGCGAACTCCTGAGTGGCGCGCGTGATTTGCCCTGCACGCAGTAGCGCCAGTGCCAAACCATAACGCTGTGCAGTCTGATTGCCATGTTTTTGCTCTTCAGTTGCACTTTTGAAATAGTTAATCGCTTCCTGCGAGTTCTTCTGTATGGCCCGTAATTTGGCACGCACCAGCTGGAAGTTGAGGCTATCGGCAACCAGGCGATAGGGGGTCTGTTGCACGCGGTTAGCGACATCTGCAATGCGGTCACTGGTGATTGGATGGGTGCGCAGGTAAGACGGCATATTGTTGTCCAGCAAGCGTGAAGACTTTTGCAAGCGTTCAAAGAAAATAGGCATGGCATGTGGATCGAAGCCTGCTTTTTGCAGAGTGGAGAGGCCAATACGGTCAGCTTCCTGTTCATGAATGCGGGTAAAGTTCAGTTGACGTTGGATGGAGCTCCCCTGCATCCCGACCATGGCCGCCTGAGAGGCTTGAGGGTTGCTGCGTGCAGCCAGAATAGCCACTGCAAGGGCTGCTATGGTGGCGATTGAGTCGACTTTCTGGCCTGCTACCATACGTGCCAAGTGATGCTGGGTGACATGGGCGATTTCGTGGCCCAGTACTGAGGCGAGTTCGGACTCGCTTTGTGCCATGAGCATTAGCCCGGTGTTTACGCCAATAAAGCCGCCGGGAAGTGCGAAAGCGTTAATGGTATTGTCGTTAAGGGCAAAGAATTCAAAATCCTGCCATGGTTCGTTGCTGTTTGAAACCAGTTGATAACCAAGCTGATTCAGGTAATCGTTGACTTCAGCATCGTTAAGGTAGTCTTTATCGGAGCGGATTTCAAACATACTCTGTTCGCCGATTTTTCGCTCCTGTTGCGGTGACATTGTCTCCTGCGAAGTGTCGCCCAAGTCGGGTAGGCCGCTAGCGCGGCACATCAGCGACCATGTGTAGAGCACTATGAACAACAAATTCTTCATTGCAATATGATACCTGTTTTGACAGGTGGTTCCCAAACCTGGATCGCAGGGTATCAGAACAGAATTTGGGCAATATGCCCGTGATTATTTGTTAGCAAGGTATAATATCCCGTTATTGGAGGCAATTTAGTACACGTTTGAAGTTGTAACTACTTATCGTACAAATTTGCTGCTCAATTATTGAGAGAGTCAGCTTAAACGCAGAAAAAATAATTAACTGTAAAGCCTATGAAAATTAACAAGACAGAATTGCAGTTTCAAAGGGACGTGAGTTTCGCGCTTGCTGCGGATTTCGCCACAGCACTTAGTTTTGCTGGGATACACAAACTACAGAGTGGTGTGCAGGCATGTGCGTTACCTGTGACATGAGCATGATGGCGTTCGATGTTGAGCTGGATGCTCGTAAGTTGAGTTGCCCCTTGCCCATTTTGCGTACCAAAAAAATGCTGTCGCAGATGCAAGGTGGGCAGGTACTCAAAGTGGTTGCTACAGACAAAAAATCGCCGGATGACTTTACCGATTTTTGCAAGCAAACCGGGAATGATTTGTTGTCTGCCGTACAGCAGGGTGACGAATTTGTGTTTTACTTGCGTCGTCGGCAGATTTAACCAAGCTTTTCGAGCTGTGCTTGTAACTGGTTCAGAGTAATGGTGAAATCGTCCATGCGTCTTCGTTCTTGCTCCACTACTTGAGGTGGAGCGCGCAAGACGAAATTGGTATTGCCTAATTTGCCTTGTGCCTTGGTGATTTCGCCCGCAAGACGGGCAATTTCCTTGTCCAGCCGCTCACACTCTGCGTCAATGTCTATTTCGATTTCCAGCATCAACTTAAAATTTCCGACGATTGCGACTGGGGCATCGGTGTTAGGTAGCTCATCTACGAGGCTAACCTCGCTTAACTTGCCCAGCGCTTGCAGGTAAGGCGCGAAACCTTGCAGGGTGGCAGTATCGCCACTTGCAATCAATGGCACTCTTTGCGCGGGCGACAAGTTCATCTCGCTGCGTAGCTTGCGACAGGCGGTGACGATTTCCTGCAATAGGCTGATTTGTTGCAATGAAATTGGGTCAATCAGTTTGGAGTTGGCTTGCGGATAGGGTTGCAGCATAATGCTGTCGCCCTGTTTTCCTGCCAGCGGTGCGACTTTCTGCCACAGCTCTTCAGTGATAAATGGAATGATAGGGTGTGCCAGGCGCAGTATGGTTTCCAGTACACGCACCAGGGTACGCCGCGTGGCGCGTTGCCGAGCAGCATTTAAAGCCACTTCTTCTGCTGAAAGGAGGTTGTCGGGGTGAGGGTTGAGTTGCACCTTGGCCAATTCCAGATACCAATCACAGTAGGTGTCCCACACCAATTCATGCAGCGTGCGCGCCGCCATGTCGAAACGGTAGTGGTCGAAGTGATCCGCCATTTCAGTTTCTGCGTGTTGCAAACGACCGATCAACCATTTATCTGTCGCACTGTATTTAAGCGGTAATGATTCATCTAGCCCGATATCCTGACCTTCGCAATTCATTAGCACGAAGCGCGTTGCATTCCATAGTTTGTTACAGAAATTGCGGTAACCCTCACAGCGTTGCAAATCGAATTTGATATCTCGTCCATGCGAGGCAAGGCTGGCGAAGGTGAAGCGCAT
>JBDSEJ010000522.1:0-1546 GCA_039920105.1 Candidatus Nitrotoga sp.
ATTTCACCAGGGTATTTCATTCCCATTGCGGAAGATACCGGTTTGATTATTCCAATCGGAGAATGGGTATTGCGTGAGGCTTGCAGGCAAAACAGCGAATGGCGTATGCTAGGATTGTCGGAACTTACCGTGGCGGTTAACCTATCGGCAGTACAGTTTCGCCAAAATAATTTTGGCGAAATGATCAAAATGATTTTGTGTGAGAACGGTCTCGAGCCGTCTGGTCTTGAGCTGGAAATTACCGAAGGCGTTGTCATGCAAAATGCCGAAGCGTCGATTACGTTGTTATTAGAGCTGAAGGCAATGGGAATAAAACTTGTAGTGGATGATTTTGGTACTGGCTACTCCAGCTTAAATTATCTCAAGCGTTTCCCTATCGATAAGCTCAAGATTGATCAATCATTTGTCCGCGATATAACAATTGATTCGGATGATGCTGTGATTGTTAGTACGATCATTAATATGGCGCGCACTCTTAAGTTGAAAGTTATCGCTGAGGGAGTGGAAACTGCCGAACAGCTATCTTTCCTGAAAAGTCAGGAATGTGATGAGATACAAGGCTATTATTTCAGCAAACCGATGCCAGCCGAAAAAATTAACAGTCTCTTGGCATCTGGTCTTGAATTGGGCAATCAGTGGTCATACAAAACGAAATAAGGAAAAAGGTGTGAAGGTGGAAGTGTATTTTGTATTTCGTAACCCCTTTGCTAAATATGGTTTTCATTATTTTTGCTGCATTTGACGTCTCGGTCTAAAATTAACAATTTAACCAAACATTAGGAAACCCCTCGGCTATGCCGGAGTGGCAGAAGAAGTTTGATATTGACGGGGGTACATTTGCGACACTCTGGATCGTGAGTCGCCAAGCAAACGAATAAGGGAGGGGCGAGACGGACGACAGCGAAAGCCATGTTACATGGGAAAGCAAATATCTCGTGATATTCCTTCCGAAGTTTAGACTTAGAAATTGTATGAGCAGTTATGGTCGCACCTTAGGCGATTGTTCAAGAGGTTGTCCGAATACAAAGAAAGTCAGATAGAGGAAGGACACCTGATGCCTGATCAGGTGTACATGTAGATATCGATTCCGCCGAAATATTCGTATCGCAAGTCATCGGTTAAATCAAAGGGAAAAGTGCAATCCATCTGGCAAGCGTATATGGTGAACGCAAGCGTAATTTTGTAGGGCAACCCTTTTGGGCGAGAGGGTATTTTGTGTCAACGGTAGTCCGAGATAAGGAGTCGATCCGGCAGCACATTTGACACCAAGAGGAAGATGGCAAGCACCTAGAGCAGATATACCTATAGCGCGGGTCCAGCCACAGAAAGTTGGCCACAAGAGCAGGAGCCCCGTTTAGCCGCTTTGAGTGGCTCACAAATTAAAACCTTGGCTTTGCCGGGGGGGGGGTGAATAAATGTAGGCTATGTCACAGTTAATTGTTGAACGCTATTCATCCCCAACGCGGCAAACATGACGGTACGAGGAGACAAAGAGCCATGAGCACGATCAATCAGTCGTCGCCAACCGAGATAATTGGCAAGGTAA
>JBDSEJ010000523.1:0-4297 GCA_039920105.1 Candidatus Nitrotoga sp.
GGGCGAGGATTGAAACCGGCGCTCATTGCCGCGATACAAATTATTAACAGGTAGCGCCCGTCCACCGGAGGTATCGCATGCCTGAGTTTAGGTGAGAGGAAAATTTCTGACGCGCGGGTAGTCACAGACACACACTGGGCAATCAGGGGTGGATTTTAAGGTTCTTTGACACAAACCCCCAGATTGA
Source organism: Candidatus Nitrotoga sp. (assembly GCA_039920105.1). GTDB lineage: Bacteria > Pseudomonadota > Gammaproteobacteria > Burkholderiales > Gallionellaceae > Nitrotoga. The sequence goes on from JBDSEJ010000523.1 coordinate 188, forward strand.
CTACGACTAAAAAGCACAGGACATTTTATGAAGTGGCTTTGAATTTCCTATTTTTTTCATTTATTCTTCAAGAGCAAGAACATGGTCGAACTGTTTGCGGGCTTCGGGCACTCAGTAAATTGGGGTCCAGACTCGAATGTCACTAAATTAAGCCTTTTTAGCAAGGTTAGGCTATTGTGTAATCCACGCCAATACTTGCTTAACTTATTGTTTTAGCTATGCTAGTTCTAATAAATGGGACAGATTAATTTATTCCTCATGATTTGCTAGATTCATGACCTATTTCGATAAAAAAAGGTTGAGTTATGCCAAGAGTATGTCGTGTTGTATTGCCGGAATATACGCATCATATCGTTCAACGCGGTCACAATCGTCAGTTGATTTTTGCACAGGATGAAGATTGTGTGGGGTATCTGGAGTATCTTCGGGAATTTGGGGAATAAATAAATCTGTCCTCTGTGTTTTTCTTTTCTGAAACTGTTGCTCTTAGAACTTGAATTTATCCAATTTGTAAATTTAACTATGGTAGTGCAAACAAACTTACCGATTCTTTATAGTTTCAGAAGATGCCCCCTACGCAATTCGGGCGCGACTGGCAATTGAGGCCAGTGGTGTTATGGTTGAGCTGCGAGAAATCTTGCTTAAGGACAAGCCTGTTCAAATGACGTCTATTTCAGAGAAAGCAACGGTACCTGTTTTGGTTATGCCAGACGGGTAGATCCTTGATGAAAGCCTCGATATCATATATTGGGCTCTGGAGCAGAATGATCCACAAAATTTGCTCTTAATTGAGCGCCAACAAGATATCAGCCAGTTGATATTAAAAAATGACTTTCAATTCAAACCCAAACTCGATAAATATAAATATGCTGTGAGGTCTCCTGAAAAAAGTGAGCATGAGTACCGTGCCGAGTGCGAGTTTTTTCTCATGGAGCTCGAAGAAAGATTGATGTCTAATAGCTACTTGTTAGGTGCCCGATTAAGTGTTGCTGACATAGCGATTTTTCCTTTTATCAGGCAGTTCGCATCGGTAGATACTAATTGGTTCGACACTTCGCAATTCGTTTTCTTGAGAAGTTGGTTAAGCAAGTGTGTCGAGAGTTCGGCATTTGAACGTATCATGAAAAAATATATACTCTGGAAACAAGGTTTAGATAAAGTAATTGTGTATTAACAGGTAAAGCTAGAAAATTAACCCGCGTAAGGCGCAATGCGCTTTGCTTATAGACGCCCTACATTGTTGAAATGACGTAGGGCGCAATAACCAACGGGCATTGCACCGTATTCTAAATCATCGCATTTCACCTCATCTTCATTACCACCCGCCCAATTCATCTGGTAAATTCCCTTTATGTGATGACCCAAAATGCCTATCTCCATCTGGAGAATGACACACTAAGTGTGGATGTGGAGCGCGAGAAAAAATTGCAGGTGCCGCTGCATCATCTGGGCAGTGTGGTATGTCTGGGTAATATCATGCTTTCCCCTGCGTTAATGCATCGCTGTGCGGATGGCGGCATTAGCCTGGTGTTGCTGAATAACCAAGGTCGGTTCAAGGCGCGTCTTGAAGGCCTGTTATCTGGCAATATCCTGTTAAGGCAGGCACAGCATCTGATTTCAACATTCAATAATCTAGCTCTTGCCATTAGGAGTATTAAAATGCTGCATGAACTTCTTTCTAAAGATATAAAAAAATTGGCCGGTGCGGCGTATTACGCGCGGGGCAAAGGATATTTCGAACAAGGATTAGTGAGGTCGCTTGATGAGAATGATGACGAGATCACGGCTTACGTCGAAGGAACATACGAATATGAAGTTCGGCTCTGGGAGGAAAATAACGAGCTGTGCTACGAGTGTAGTTGCCCGGTGGGACAGGATTATGAATTTTGCAAGCATTGCGTGGCGGTTGGCTTGGCTGTGCTTGCTCAAGATGTGCCCGAAAATCAGAACGCGTCCAAAAAAAAGCCCAGCTCCACGAATGACATCCGCAATTATCTGGAGACGCTGGAGCCGGAAACCTTGATGGGCATCATTACGGATGCCTGCAAACACGATAAGCGTTTGCGCGAAAGACTTTTGCTGGCGGCACGAGGGCGAGGAAACGCGAATGCCGCCATCAAGGCATGGAAGGATGCGTTGAATCGCGCCATGGTTACGCGTGGCTATGTGGATTACCGTGAGATGCGTTCCTTTGCCGCAGGCATCCAGGAAGTGATCGACGCGCTGGCAGCTTGGATTCCGGGCGGGCGTGCAGCGCAGGCTGTTGATCTGGCGGAATATGCGGCAGATAAAGTGGAAAAGCTGATCGAAGAATGCGACGACTCCAATGGCGAATTGAGTGACCTTTTGGAAAGCATTGGTGAGTTGCACCTGGCGGCTTGCAAGAAGGCGCGTCCCGATCCGGCGGAATTGGCCGGGCGGTTGTTAAATTATGAACTGCATGGCGATCTGGATACCTTCTTTCATGCCGTCGAGCGTTATGCTGACGTTTTGGGAGAGCAGGGTATTGCCGAGTATCGACGCCTGGCCGAGATGGAATGGAAAAAAATTCCGGCATTGCCGCCCGGTGACAAGGGAGCTTGGGATGGGAGTCGCTATCGCATTACAAATGTCATGGAAGCGCTGGCGAAACAAAGCGGCAATCTGGAAGAGCTGGTGGCGGTGAAATCTCGCAATCTTACTAAGGAATTACGCTTTCTTAATATTGCCGAAATCTACCGCAATGCAAAAAATAGAGACAAAGCGCTGGAATGGGCGGAACGGGGACTCGCCGCATTTCCGGTTAAAACCGATGTGTGCTTGCGGGATTTTCTGATTGAGGAATACCTGCATCGCGGTTTGGGAGAAAAGGCGATAGTGCTTTCCTGGGCGCAGTTTGAAGAAAATCCTTATCTGGAGAGCTACATAAAACTGAACAAGATTACCTATGAACTGAACGATTGGCCGGTTTGGAGGGATAAGGCATTGGCGCACGTGCGCAATCGTATTGCACAAACCTATTCCGAAAGAAGTAAATTGCGCTATGGAAAGGCGGAAGCGCCGGACCAGTCGCCACTGGTGGAAATTTTACTCTGGGAAAAAGATGCGGAAGCCGCATGGCAGGAAGCAAAAGCCGGTATTTGTCATGAACGGCTATGGCTGCAACTCGCAGATGTCCGCGCTAAAGAGCATCCGGAAGACGCTATTGCCGTTTACCAGCGACAGGTTGCGCATCTGGTGCTACAAACAAACAACCAATCCTACGCAGAAGCCATCACACTGGTCAAGAAAATCAAGCCGCTCCTGGCGCGTTGCCGGGGAGCGTCAAGCGTGGGAGACTACTTTGCTGAATTGCGCGTCACTTTCAAGGCCAAACGCAATTTCATGAAAATGCTGGATCAACTTCGATGAGTAACAGGTTATGCATAATGCAATTGTTATTGGTTTGAATGAATGATCGAAAAGCCAAAATTTGGTGGGAGCGCGGGCGTCCCGCCAGCATCAATTATAAAAAAAGGCGAGCGGGACGCTCACGGTCCTACTGGCAAACCACCCCACAAATTCTGGTATAGCCTTGGTTACTTGCCTCACTGCGATACTCCCGGCTTGCTTCAGGCCATCACGTTCCGGCTGGCTGACTCTCTTTCCGCCAATGTGCTGGATCGCATATTGCAAGAAACAGACAATGATGTGGAAAAGCTCAAGCAGATCGAAAGCCTTCTTGATGCAGGACACGGAGCATGTTGGCTGGAGCAGCCGGTTGTCGCCAATATTGTCGAGGATGCCTTGCTGCATTGGGATGGGCAGCATTATCGCCTGCTGGCATGGTGTGTGATGCCCAACCATGTGCATGTGTTGGTCGAAACTCGGGAAGGCTGGCCGCTGCCCAGCATTTTGCATGGCTGGAAATCATATACTGCCAAAGCTATCAACCAGCATCTCGGGCGTACAGGTACGGTGTGGATGCGGGATTATTTTGATCGCTATATTCATGATGGTCATCACCTCGCGGCGGCCATTGCTTATATACACGGCAACCCGGTAAAAGCAGGGTTGGCGCAGAATGAATGGGACTGGTTGTATTCTAGTGTTGGAGCGCGGGCGTCCCCGCCCGCATCAATTAAACATAAA
>JBDSEJ010000524.1:0-3618 GCA_039920105.1 Candidatus Nitrotoga sp.
ACGCGTGCTGCGATCTGGCCGTCCGGGGCGCGGGGCACAAAACTGCCGGCAAGCTCAGTGGACGCTTGGATAAGTCGATCCCCTTTGTTTATGTCATTAAGCGCCTTGACGATTCTAAGTGTGCTGATATCGTCGGATTTTTCAACCGCTGCATCGCCCAAATAAACTGCCTCGTATCCCAGCACCTCCTTGGTGTCAGGGTCAACCAATGTTTTCCCTGGGCGGTAAATTTGCCACAACAACCCTTGGTTATTGGCTAGTCCTTTAGCATAAGCTATATCTCCGCTGGCCAGAAGGACGCGTTTCTCATAGGAACCTACTATAACTGGTGCGTTAGATAGCCCATCTTTCTCAATTATTAGGGGTCTGCTGAGGAAAGGTTCGATGGCATTAGCTGAAATGCTGGGGATTGCGTTATGTTCACTGCTTTGCACGTGAACCCTGGGAGACAGTTTGACGCTGTCAGATTGGCCTGCTTCGGTTGTTGCATTGGCCTTGATAAGTTGACCTACGTGCAGTGTACCGCTTGCGCGATCTAAATGAACGACATCACCGGGATAAATCCAGTGAGGGTTTTTAATGGTAACTTTGTTTAAACCCCAAATTTGTGGCCATTGCCATGGATCCTTGAAAAACTTAGCGGAGATGTCCCACAGCGTATCCCCTTTCACCACAATGTGACTGTCCGGTGCATTGTCATGAATTTTAACCGCATCAGCGAAGGCGAAGGTGGGCAATAAACAGCAAATCAGCGATATAATGATCTTTAGCATGGAAACTCCATTTTGCTTGGAAACCCAGTTTTTTAGAATCCAGGCTGAGAACAACGAGTATTGCGATATGCTCGTGCAATACGTTTTAAATTCTGCCCTTAGTTATTTTAATTAGCAAGCATTTATGGCAATTTTACAGATATTGCAATATCCGGATGAGCGGTTACATACCGTCGCAGTACCAGTGCATGAATTTACTGCTGCCACCCGCAAGCTAGTCTCTGATATGGCCGAGACAATGTATTCAGCGCCGGGAGTGGGGCTGGCCGCGACTCAGGTGGATGTACATCAACAGATCATTGTGATGGACATTTCTGAGGCCCATGATCATTTGTTGGTGTTCATTAATCCGGAAATTATTGCCAGCAGTGGTGAGAGCCTCTGCGAGGAGGGTTGTTTGTCAGTTCCCGGAGTATATGAAAAAATACGCCGCGCCGAATATGTCACCGTGCGCGCACTAAATACGCATGGTGAATCTTTCACGCTTGAGGCGGACGAATTGCTTGCGATCTGTATACAACATGAAATGGATCATCTTAAAGGCAAAGTATTTGTTGAGTATCTTTCGCCGCTCAAGCAATCCCGTCTCCGGGCCAAGATTAAGAAGCACCGCCGTGAAACGATGTAGACACATCAAAATTTTGTTTTTCTCAAGCTGCTGCGTTGCGTCTTGCCTTGAATGAAAGGCATCATAAAATTAAAGGTACCCTGATAATCAACCCTCCACTAAAGATCATTTTTGCCGGCACTCCAGACTTCGCCGCCGCAGCACTAGAGGCGTTGCTGGTGAAACAATTTTCTGTGGTTGCAGTGCTGACACAGCCCGACAGGCCCGCTGGCAGAGGTATGCGACTCACAGCCAGCCCAGTCAAGCAACTTGCATTGGCGCGGAGCTTACCCCTGCTACAGCCTGTTTCATTAAAATCTGTCGAGGTGCAACAAGAGCTTGCCAATTTTGAGGCGGATGTAATGGTGGTTGCGGCTTATGGATTAATATTGCCATCGGCGCTAATAAATTTGCCACGCTATGGATGTATGAATATCCACGCTTCACTATTACCGCGCTGGCGCGGTGCGGCACCCATCCAGCGCGCCATTCTGGCTGGCGACGACTTAACTGGCATAACTATTATGCAAATGGATGCAGGGCTTGATACTGGCGATATGTTGCTTAGAAAGGTCTGTTCGATCACTGTGGATGACACCACGCAAACATTGCATGACAAATTGGCGAAGTTGGGCGCTGAGGCTATTGTAGAGTCATTGAAACTGCTGGAACAGGGACGTTTAATGTCTGAGCCGCAGAGTGTGGCCGAAGCAACTTATGCGGCCAAACTAAGCAAAACAGAAGCGTTAATTGACTGGTCAAAAGATGCCATGCAAATCATGCGTGCCGTTCACGCCTACAATCCTTTCCCTGTTGCCTATATTATTCTTAATGGGGTAGCAGTCAAAATCTGGCAGGCCAGCTTGCGCGACGGGATTGAAGGTGAAGCGGGTACTGTGCTGGCTATAGAAAAGAACGGCATTATTGTGGCATGCGGCCAAGGAGCGCTATGCCTTGAGGTATTGCAGCGGCAGAATGCCAAGGCAATGCCAGTGGTACAGTTTTTGCAGGGATTTGCAGTGCATCCCGGCGACTGTTTTACTTCAGCTTACTGACATGCATATAGCGCAACGGGGTGCCAGCCAAGTTGTCTGCCAAGTGTTGGCCGGACGGAACCTCAGCCAGACACTGAGTGCGGCCTTGCAGGCTAAGCCTGGGCAAGCTATGCTAGAACTGACACCACAGCAACGTGGTGCATTACAGGATTTGAGTTACGGTACGCTGCGTTTTTACGGTCAGTTAGTGAGCGTGCTGGACCAATTGTTGCACAAACCGGTGCAGGATACGCAATTACGTTGTCTGTTATTAGTGGCTTTGTATCAATTGCTGTATACCAAAGCTGCGCCTCACGCGGTGGTAGATCATGCCGTGCGTGCTGTGCGAAAGTGCAATGCAGCCGCTGGAGGACTGGCAAATGCAGTGTTGCGCAATTTTTTGCGCAACCGCGAGGAGTTGCTTGCAGTCGCAGCCACTAGCGAGGAAGGCCGCTATGCTTACCCACAATGGTGGATAACTGCAGTCCAGGGGCAGTATGGGAGGCATTCGGAGGCTATCTTGCTGGCGGGCAACCAGCACCCACCCATGACGCTGCGTGTGAATTGTCGACGCGTCAGTACCGCAGATTATCTTTCATTGCTTGCGCAGCATGATATTCAAGCCAGCCTGGTCGAGCCAGATGCTGTCCTGTTGAGATACCCACTCCCGGTAAATAAGTTACCAGGATTTTTAGACGGTCTGGTTTCAGTGCAGGATGCAGGTGCGCAATACGCAGCCCGTTTGTTGGATGTGCAAGATGGAATGCGGGTGCTAGATGCTTGCGCTGCACCGGGCGGGAAGAGTACCCACCTGCTTGAGATAGCGCAAATTGATCTGCTCGCTTTGGATAAAAATGCGCAACGCTTGGAGTTGGTGCATGAAAACCTGCAACGTCTGCAATTGCATGCGCAGTTACAAAACGGTGATGCGGCACAGCCTGATAACTGGTGGGATGGCAAACCATTCCATCGAATTCTGGCTGATGTACCCTGTTCCGCCTCCGGCGTGGTTCGGCGTCACCCCGATATAAAGTGGCTGCGTCGTCCGGACGATATCAATGGATTCGCGCAACAGCAGTTGCATATACTTGGCGCATTGTGGCGGTTGCTGGAAAAAGATGGAAAGTTGCTATATTCAACCTGTTCCATTTTTGCGAGAGAAAACCAGCAGGTTATCAATGAATTTTTAAATCAGCATAATGAT
>JBDSEJ010000525.1:0-3795 GCA_039920105.1 Candidatus Nitrotoga sp.
GCGGCTTAATAGGCTGGCTGCGATTCAACCAAGCAAACAATATCAATGCAATCATGACGACAACAAAACCAGTCACCAACCAAATGATCTTGAGCTTACGCGCTGAATAGGCATGTGGAAATGGCACTTCAATCGCACTGCTTGCAGAATGCAGTGAGGGCTGCGCTGGCGCTACCGGCAGTGATGCCAGCAAGGGATCAGGATCCAATTGCAATAGTTTGGCATAACTGCGTACGAAGCGGCGCACAAAGGCAATTTCCGGCAGACGAATATAATTGTCTGCTTCCAGCTCCTCAATTTGGCGTGACGCAAACTTGAGGCGGCTTTCCACATCAGCAACGCTCAGCCCGAGTTGCTCGCGCGCATCACGCAGCACGGCACCCACGCTGAACGACTGCGCCTCAACGCTGGTTGAAGTATCGCCTAATGTGTTTTTTGAAGAGTTATCCACTATTGCCCATACAGCATTTGCTGAGTTTCGCGCGCATCAGGAAAGTTTTTACGCAGTTGTATTGTATAATTATTCTCCGCGATCTTATCGCCCAGCTTACGTTCAATGCGTACAGCCAGCCATAGGTTCTCAGCTGTAAGAGGAGATATTGCATTCCGCTTAAAGATCATGAAATACGATTTTGCACTCGCATAATCGGCATTTGCAAAGTACAGATTAGACAGACTTATCAGCGCTTCCGACATATTGGGTTGAACCGTTAACGCTTTCTGTAAAAATTTTTCAGCCTCTTTCGTATTGCCAGCCTTCATAGAACATATGCCTGCATTCAAATATGCTTTTCCCGGAGTAGAGTAAAGTGGGTTCTTTAACGCTGCCAAGAAGTGTTTGATGGAATCCAGCTCTTTACCTCGTTCACAAAGAAACCAGCCATAATTGTTATGCGTATCTGAATCAGTGTCATCTAATAGTAAGCTATGCTGAAAATCTTCATCTGCCTGCTTATCTTCATGCAAAGCCATGCGTACAAGTCCGCGCACATTGTAAGCCGGCCCATAGTCGGGTTTAGACTGTAATGCTAAAGCTACCTCTTCTAATGCCACCCCAAGTTGTTCACGGTAGTAATATTGTGCTGCCAGTTCAGTATGAATTCTGGCGCTGGTCTCTTCTCGCGAAATAGTATTCTTCGATGTGCCGCCATATCCACCATCAGATTGCGCAATACATCCTGCCACATTTAAAACAAGAAAAAAGAAAATCAGCCCTCTTATACGTGAAATCAATTTCATTTATGGATCTCTAATAATCGGTGTGTTCTTTTGGTTTTGTCCTGGACCTGGCCGGCTAGCTGACCGCAGGCCGCGGCAATATCATCACCCCGTGTTTTGCGTATAGTAGTGACAATATCGGCCTGCGCCAAAACGTCTCGAAACTTGGCTATCGCGTCGCTTTTGGAACGGCGATAATGTGTCTGTGGAAAAGGATTGAAAGGTATCAAATTAAATTTGCACGGCACGTCACGAACCAATGCAACAAGTTCATGCGCTTGCTGTAAGCTGTCATTTACATCTTCCAACATTACATACTCGAAAGTTACGAAATCACGTGGGGCGCGCTCCAGATAACGTTGACATGCAGCCAATAATATACGCAAAGGATACTTCTGGTTGATCGGCACCAGCACATCGCGCAAGCTATCGTTGGATGCATGCAACGATACCGCCAGTGCTACTGGGCACTCTTCAGACAGCCTATCCATCGCCGGAACGATGCCAGAAGTGGACAAAGTCACACGACGTCGAGATAACCCATAAGCATTATCATCCAGCATCAGACGCAAGGCACTTACCGTATTATCGAAATTTAGCAATGGCTCGCCCATTCCCATCATCACAACATTGGTAACGGGCCATTTACCATCTGAATCTTTGCCAATCTGGCGGTTTGCCCACCACAATTGACCAATAATTTCGGCAACACTCAAATTACGGTTGAAACCTTGTTTACCGGTAGAGCAAAACGAGCAGTTAAGGGCGCAACCCGCCTGAGTTGATATACACAGAGTACCGCGAGCTGCCTCTGGAATAAAAACTGTCTCAACTGCATTACCCGTACCTACATCCAGCAACCATTTACGTGTGCCGTCAGCAGAAATTTCGTCGCGCATCACCTGCGGTGCAGCCACATAAGCTTGCTGCTGCAACTTCTCCCGCAACAATGCAGCAATGTCAGTCATTGCTGCAAAGTCTGACTCACCCACTTTGTGCACCCAACGCAATATCTGGCGGGCGCGAAAGGGCTTTTCACCCATCGAATCAAACCAGGCTGAAAGTCGCTGCACATCAAAGTTAAGAAGGTTTTCTGCCATCAGATGACCTTTATAATTACGCCATCCAAGTGATGACGAGGATACTGCTTCTCGATTAAACCGTATCCTCGACCAACTGAAGGTTAATTTGTGTTAAGCCTGCTGAATGACGAGGATGACAAATTTTATAGATGCTCTAACTAGCGGGTTCACGTCCATAACAGCTTGAACATTTATATAGTTGCGTACTGATCGCGCAGGCTATTATTTGGTAGTCGACAATGTGAAGGAACGTCGTAGATAAAACCTTACATAGCCAAAAACATAATTGGCTTACAAAGAAGCGGGTTGCTTTATGAAACTTTCAGATCAGGAAAGAAATAAGCAATTTCCACTGCGGCAGCTTCTGGTGAATCTGAACCATGTACTGCATTGGCGTCAATGCTGTCTGCGAAATCGGCGCGAATACTACCCTTATCAGCTTTTTTTGGATCCGTAGCACCCATTAAATCGCGATTTTTTGCAATCGCATTTTCGCCTTCCAATGCCTGCACCATCACCGGACCAGAAATCATAAATCCGACCAGATCCTTAAAGAAGGGACGCTCGCGATGTACGGCATAAAAGTTTTCTGCTTCGGTAAGCGACATCTGCACCATGCGCGCTGCAATCACTTTTAATCCAGAGTTTTCAAAGCGGGTGTAAATCTGACCAATAACATTCTTGGCTACAGCATCAGGTTTAATAATTGACAAGGTACGTTCAACAGCCATGCTACTTTCTCCAATGGTGATTAACAATTCAAGTTGCGAATTTTAACAGGCTTTGCAGCTTATGTCGCTTTGTCAAAATTGCATAAAAAAACCTCCAAGCTTGCATGGACAGAAGATTTAGGTCAGCTGTCAAAAATGAGCATCAAACGGGTTAAATGCCGCCAACCTGTTTTCATAGAATTAGCACTCAAATGCGGCAGAAGACAAATATACAAAACGTGCCTGCTTGCGGTTGCGACCTTTATCGCCTTTCCGATCCAGCGGAACATGCGGGATAGAGAATGGGCAAAAAAATCGTTAACCTCACGAAATAAAAAATTCGTTCACGATTGGAGCATGTCTTCGGGGCGATGACCAACTAGATGAGGGCCACTTGCATCCGAACCATTGGATATGTACGAGCGCAAGTTCAGACTGATTCATTTAACCTGATTTTAAAATATTAAGCGTGTGAAATTTTTCGATTTACAAAAAAGATTGGAATTTCGACAGGGTTATTTCGTCTACTGGAATTTGAAGTGCTGAAGTGAGGAGAAATCAAAAAGACAAAGTGAAGGAACTTAAGAAAAATCAAACAACAATTGTATTGTCTCGTGACAATTTATCGTAACAAAAGTTTTTGTACTCTATTCATATGAAATGTTGTATTTCTAGAGATGCATACAACTCCACAAAAGGAAATCATATAGCTTTAAGGCCAAATTTTTTACTGCAACCAACTGAATTTAATTAATTCAGTGGTAGGCGCGATTGGACTCGAACCA
>JBDSEJ010000526.1:0-2856 GCA_039920105.1 Candidatus Nitrotoga sp.
AGCTACGATAGTCGGAATATATTCAGCAGCAGTTTTGGCTTGGTCGTTGGCCAGTATCTGCCAGCGCCGGTCTCCATCCTCAAGCGAGCCTTTAGGCCTGTTGGCGTTGGTGGCGACAATTGCAGCACGGACCTCCTCCACGCCTATGCCAAACTTGTTCAGGGCACTCGGGTTGAGCGACACGCGCACGGCAGGTAGAGAACTGCCGCCTATAGTCACCATTCCCATTCCCTTTATTTGGGATATTTTTTGAGCAAGGATAGTCGATGCCGCATCATACATCTGTCCTCGATCCATCGATTCTGAGGTAAGCGAAAGAATCATAATGGGCGCGGCGGCCGGATTTGTTTTACGGCAGGCTGGATTGCTGGGAAGGCCAGTGGGCAGTAGATTTCGCGCCGCGTTTATCGCCGCCTGAACGTCATGCGCAGCATTATCAATCTTGCGGTCAAGATCGAATTGCAAAGTGATTTGGGTTGAACCCAGCGAGCTGGACGAGGTAATTTCAGTAATGCCCGCGATGAGGCCAAGTGATCGTTCAAGCGGTGTGGCCACTGTCGCAGCCATAGTTTCCGGACTTGCCCCCGGCAATGATGCCTGAACCGAAATTGTTGGAAATTCTACTTGTGGCAAGGATGCTACAGGAAGCAATGTAAATGAAATTATTCCCGACAATACGATGCCTAATGACAATAGCGTCGTGGCAACCGGGCGATATATGAAAGTTTCGGATAAACTCATGGCAACCAGACTGAGTTACACCTCAGGTACGGTGGTAACTTGGGGCGATTTGAAGCGCTGCACACACTGATCAAAAGCAAGGTAAATGACCGGCGTTGTAAACAGAGTCAGCACCTGGCTCACCAACAATCCTCCCACCATCGTTATACCTAGAGGATGCCGCAACTCTGACCCGACGCCAGTGCCGAGCATCAATGGAAGCGCAGCAAGCAATGCACACAATGTCGTCATAAGAATCGGTCGAAAACGTAACAGGCAGGCTTCATAGATTGCTTCGCGTGGCGTTTTTCCATGTTTACGCTCTGCATCCAAAGCAAAGTCGATCATCATGATGGCATTTTTTTTAACGATGCCTATGAGCAGAATGATACCTATGATGCCGATTATACCGAGGTCAGTGCGCGACAATAACAGGGCTAGTAATGCCCCGACTCCGGCAGAAGGCAGAGTGGACAAAATTGTGACTGGGTGTATGTAACTCTCATAGAGCACGCCCAGAACAATATACATTGTAATAATTGCCGCAAAAATCAGTAGAAACATGTTGCTTAGTGAGGCCTGAAACGCTAAGGCAGCTCCCTGAAAACTGGTTTGAACACTAACAGGTAATCCAATCTCTTGTTCCGCAGCACGAATAGCTTTTACTGCTTTTCCCAACGAGGCGCCTGGCGCCAAGTTAAAGGAAATTGTGGCTGCGGGAAACTGATCAATATGGTTGATAGACAGAGGTGTCGCTCGTTCTGAAAAACGAGCGACCGACGATAACGGTACTTGACTACCATTAAGCGATACGATGTAAATTCCATTTAGCGCCTCCGGCCCTCGCTGAGAATCAGGCTTAACTTCCAGCACTACGCGATATAGGCTGGATTGGGTGAATATGGTTGAAATCAGTCGCTGGCCAAAGGAATTGTATAACGCGTTATCTATTGCCGCAGGCGTAATCCCGAGCCGACCAGCGGTGTCGCGGTCGATCTCGACATAGGCCTGTAAACCCTGATTTTGAATATCGCTGGCAACATCAATGAGCTCCGGCAATTTGCGCAGACGCTCCAGCAGTTTGGGCGCCCATTCATCCAGCTCGGCAGGATTGACATCCGAGACACTGAACTGGTATTGAGTGCTGCTTACTCGCGTCTCAATCGTTAAATCCTGCACCGGCTGCATGTACATCTCTATTCCCTGAACCTGTGCCAGACTATTTTGCAGGCGGCGAATCACGCCAGTGGCGTCAGCGTTGCGCGCACTCTTTGGTTTGAGGTTAATCAGCATGCGGCCGCTGTTTAGCGTGGCATTTGTGCCATCAACTCCAATGAATGACGACAAGCTTTCCACCGCGGGATCTTTCAATACAACCTGAGCCAATGCCTGTTGTCGTTCGGACATTGCTGCGAATGAAATAGACTGTGGGGCTTGGGTCATGCCTTGAATCACGCCGGTGTCTTGCACCGGAAAAAATCCTTTGGGCACGAATAGATAGAGCATCACGGTAAGAATCAGTGTGGCTCCAGCCACCAGCAACGTGGCAAGCTGACGGTCAAGTACCCAGTGAAGCATGACGCCATAACGCGCAATGACCCTATCGATAAAAGCACCACTATTACGGTAAAACCAACCTTGCTCGCCAGCAGGCACATGTCGCAGTAATTTTGCACACATCATTGGCGTGAGGGTGAGCGATACGACGGCGGAAATCAATATTGCCACAGCTAATGTGATAGCGAATTCGCGGAACAAGCGGCCTACAACGTCTCCCATAAACAGCAATGGAATCAGTACAGCGATCAGCGAAAAGGTCAGCGAAATAATGGTAAAGCTTATTTGCTCAGCACCCTTGAGCGCCGCTTGCAAGGGCGAATCACCAGACTCAATATAACGCGTGATGTTCTCGATCATTACGATTGCGTCATCCACCACAAATCCGGTAGCAATTGTTAGCGCCATCAGCGTCAGGTTATTGATACTGAAGCCAGCAAGATACATCACGCCAAAAGTGCCGATAAGCGACAGTGGCACGGCAATGCCGGGGATGATGGTGGCATACACACTGCGTAAAAACAGGAAGATTACCATCACCACCAGCGCTACAGAAAGTATCAACTCGAAGCGGACATC
>JBDSEJ010000527.1:0-8842 GCA_039920105.1 Candidatus Nitrotoga sp.
CCGAAAACCGCCTGGGGTAATCATGTGACGAAAAGGCGATTGAGCAACGACCTTTTCTATCGCGCCAATCAAGGCAGTATCGACATCTTTGGCGAAACTGCGCAATAAAAATGCGCCCTCATCAAGGCAAACCTGTTGCAGATTGATGTCTGGCAAATCCTCAAAAAGATCAGCATTCATATGCTGTTTTATGCCAGATATTAATATTGAGCATCATGAAAAACTTTAGGACTATTCTATAAAATAGAGACTACTTACCGCCATGTTTGAGTATTTAGTGATTGTGTAGGACGAGCTACTCAACTTTGTGCCATAAAAGGTGCCCCACTTCCTTCTGGCTGCGTTTAACGCCCTGTTATTGATTAATCACTGGTACCCGGGCACGCTCTAGCTCTTGTTCTTGTAATTTATACCTGAAATAGCCCGAAGCTACCACCCCGATTCACGTTCCGGAGTTGCAGTAATCTTGTGTATGCTTAAATCTGAACCATTGAATTCTTCTTCCGCACTCAGTCGAATACCTACTGATTTCTTCAAAAGAAAATAGACTAAAAAGCCGCCGCCAAATGCAATGGCAATACCCAGCAATGTACCGATTATCTGCGCCATAAAACTGACTCCACCAAGCCCTCCCCAAGCCTTCAGCCCGAAGATACCTGCTGCAACACCACCCCACGCACCACATAACCCATGAAGGGGCCAGACACCGAGCACGTCGTCTATTTTCCACCGGTTCTGCGTCAATGTGAACATCCAAACAAACAACCCGCCCGCAATGCCGCCAGTCAACAACGCGCCAAGTGGGTGCATCACATCTGAGCCGGCGCATATGGCTACCAAGCCGGCCAGCGGGCCATTATGTACGAAGCCGGGGTCATTCTTGCCAACCAAAAGTGCAACCAGTGTGCCGCCAACCATAGCCATCAGCGAGTTAACAGCAACCAGGCCACTAATCTTGCCAATTTCTTGCGCTGACATGACATTAAAGCCGAACCAGCCAATGGTGAGGATCCATGCGCCTAGTGCAAGGAAGGGAATGCTTGAAGGTGGATGCGCAGAAATGCGTCCTTCCTTGGTGTAGCGTCCGCGCCTCGCACCAAGCAGTAAAACAGCCGCCAGCGCTATCCAGCCGCCCACTGCATGCACCACAACAGAACCGGCAAAATCGTGGAACTCAGCTCCAAAATTGGTTTGCAGCCAACCTTGTACACCAAAGCGATGGTTCCAAGCGATGCCCTCAAAAAAGGGATAAATAAAACCAACCAGTAGAAAAGTGGCAGCTAACTGCGGATTGAATTTTGCACGCTCTGCCACACCGCCGGAAACAATAGCGGGAATGGCAGCGGCAAAGGTAAGGAGGAAGAAAAATTTGATCAGTTCATAGCCATTTTTCTGGGCCAAATGTTCCGCATCGGTGAAAAAATTGACACCATAAGCGATGCCGTAGCCGATAAAAAAATATGCCAGTGTGGAGATGCCGAAGTCGGTGAGAATTTTCACCAAAGCGTTTACCTGATTTTTCTTGCGTACCGTACCTAATTCAAGAAATGCAAATCCCGCGTGCATCGCAAAAACCATGATAGCGCCGAGCAAAATAAACAACGCGTCACTGCCCGCTTTCAGGCTTCCAATATTTTCCATTGCTTACTCCGTATATGAACTAGCCCATAGGTTATAAGCAAATTTCGTTCCAGATTACTTCTATATTGATTTTACATACATATTTCTATGAAATTACTATCCACACATGAAAATTTTCACCAATTTGGTGCATTATCACCTCATCAATGCTTCATATCGGCGCGTCCCCCTGAGGTCACAATATGAAAATTTCGGCCATTTATTATTTCTTCCAGTCATTTAACATTTTTTCCAGCCAAAATATACCAACCATGGTTTTACTGTCATTAATTTTTCCTTGTCTTATCCAATCAAGTGCTTCGGCGAGTGATAGCTGAAATACTTCGAGGAATTCACCTTCGTCTAGTTGTACACCTTGGTATGTCAGGCCTTGTGCCACAAAGTATTCCATGCGTTCATTGGCATAGCCTATACACGGCCAAGCCGTTGTCAGGTGCGTCCAATTGCTGGCAATGTAGCCTGTTTCTTCTAACAATTCGCGTTGCGCGGTGAACAAAAGTTCTTCCCCATATTCAATTTTCCCGGCAGGTAGTTCTATGAATTCACGTTGAGGCGCATAACGAAATTGTCGCTCCATCAATAAATCGCCATTATCCAGAATCGCCAGCACCGCCACCGCCCCAGGATGGGTTATATGTTCGCGCGTACTCATATTGCCATCTGGCAACTGCACGTTGTCTTTAAACACTTTGATGAAATCACCTTCATACACAGCCATCGAATCAAGACACGTTTCTTTTAAATCCATAAATGCTCCTAAATTTATCAACGATATGCAGTCACACGCAGGTAACTATGCATGTCGTGTATTAAAAATGACTTAACCCGTTTCGCCGGATTTGCATATATTTATCAATTTTTGGCAGTCGTCTATTACCGGCAAACATTGCGCTCCCTGACAGACCCAAGCGCTAACGCCTTG
Source organism: Candidatus Nitrotoga sp. (assembly GCA_039920105.1). Classification (GTDB taxonomy): domain Bacteria; phylum Pseudomonadota; class Gammaproteobacteria; order Burkholderiales; family Gallionellaceae; genus Nitrotoga. The sequence goes on from JBDSEJ010000527.1 coordinate 2,564, forward strand.
TGTAAAAGGCTTCGATAGCGTTTCAGGCAGTTCAACAAACTCACCTTCCAAAACCAGGATAAGGGTACCAGGCAAATAATGTTGAAATAATTTCTGGCACCACGTTGCGCTTGTTCCCGGAGCACCACGCAAAATAACGATTTGCGGCGGCACGAGATATTCTTGCAACGTCATTAACAGGCTGGTAAAACTCACTGGCTGTTCTGCAAAAAACGGATAATAAAGCGTCAGCGTGCGCTCGGCAGCCTCAATGTAACGCTTCTAACCCACAATATGACCGAGGCGCTGCAATGCGAATGCTGCGATACCATTGCCTGAAGGCATGGCATTATCATGCTCTGGCTTGGGGCGATAGATGAGCTTTTCGTGGTCGTGGCTGGTAAAGTAAAATCCACCCTCTTTAGGATCTTCGAATTGTGCCAACAATACATCGGCGAGCGCGCGGGCAAATTCCAGATCAGCCAGACGAAATTGCGTTTGCAGCAACTCAAGCAAGGCATCAAGCATGAATGCATAATCATCAAGATAGGCATTCAGATGTGCCTTGCCGTCCTTGCTGGTAGCAAACAGGCGACCATTCTTCCACATCTTGGCATGTATAAAATCCACCGCACGCTGTGCCGACGATATCCATTCGGGTTCACCAAGTCTCCTGCCAGCACGCGCCATGCCTTTGATCATAAGTGCGTTCCAGCTGACAAGTATTTTTTCGTCTCGTCCCGGGCGGACTCGTCTCTCACGCGCAGCGAACATTTTTTTTTGCGCACTGGCGAGTAGCTGCACGATTTGCTCAAGGGGAAGATTGCGCGCTTCTGCTATAGCGACTAGTGGCTGGGCAACTATCAAATTCCAATGCTTATTTTCAAAATTAGGCAGGTGATCCAGACCGTAATGAGCGGCTACGATGGCATATTCTTCTACGCTCAACAGGCTTGCTACCTGTTCCGGCGTCCAAACATAAAATTTACCTTCCTCGTGTTCGGAATCAGCATCCAAGCTAGAATAATAACCGCCTTGCGGCGATTGCATCTCACGCATGACCCACCCCGAAATGCCTTGCACCACACGCTTGAAAGATGCCTCGCCCGACTGCACATACGCATCGCTGTAAAGTGCCAACAGTGGCCCATTGTCGTACAGCATTTTTTCAAAGTGGGGGATTTCCCAACGCTCATCAACACTGTAGCGGCAAAAACCGCCACCCAGCTGATCAAAAATCCCGCCTTCCGCCATTTTGCGTAGTGTGTAGATCACCATGCGATGCGCGTCGGGGTTATCGCCGCGCATCGCATACCTTAACAAAAATTCCAATTCAGTCGGAAGCGGAAATTTGGGCGCACCGCCGAAACCACCGTGAACGGGATCAAAAGATTGCTGTAATCCGCTGAATGCATCTTTTAATGAAGTTTTATTGAAAATAACCTGATTATCTGCGCTCGGCAGGCTGGTGCCGAATTCTTGCATCAGTGACGTGCTTTGATTAACAATGTCTTCCAGACGCGTGAAATAAAGTTCGGCTACGCGTTCGAGCAAAGGCACAAAGCCAGGCAAATTGTAGCGCGCCTGTTTTGGAAAATAGGTGCCGCCAAAAAAAGGCACTTGATCTGGCGTTAAAAATAAGGTGAGCGGCCAGCCGCCATTGCGCCGGGTCAACATATTATGAGCAGCCTGATAAATATGATCCAGGTCAGGACGCTCTTCACGATCCACCTTGATATTGATGAAATGTTGGTTCATTACTGCAGCAACATCTGCATCCTCAAATGACTCGTGAGCCATGACATGGCACCAGTGGCAAGCCGAATAGCCAATAGATAGCAAAATCGGCTTATTTTGTTCGCGAGCGCACCCCAGTGCTTCTTCGCCCCACGGAAACCAATCAACCGGATTGTTGGCATGCTGCTGCAAATAGGGGCTGGTCTCTTGGGCAAGGCGGTTAGTCATAATTAGCCTCAATAAAAAAAATTTAGATCATGTCAGCACTTATACTTGCTGGATGCCGAGCTTACAGTTATACAACGGTACCATCACTATTATTACGGGAAGAGCACCCATTTCCAAGCACACTGTCACTTTACTATTTGGTTCGAAGAAATGGCTACCGCAGCAATAAAATCTGTGTATACAAAATTCAGGGCACACACTGCTGAAAACATTTTTTTTACTTGGTCAGAGTTGAACACTTCACGATATTTTTTGGATCAGCTATACTTAAAAAAGGGATGCTTGCACTTCTTCAAGTGCATCACTAAATTCATTTCCGCCAATGTTATGTGTATAGAAAATTATTTGTTTATATAGTCAGTTAATGCAGCGTTCTGAAATTACTCCCATAACTTGCATTCCGGCACATTCTGAATTTTCAAAGACACTCATCAGATTTAAAAACGTCTAATTATATGGTGCAATTTTAGTTGAATCACACTTCTGTTTTCCAAGAAGCTCCTAACAAAAGCTTCTCAATCATTCTGGTAACCCAATCATAAAGCGCACGCACAAGCAAATTGCCCTTACTGTACTTATCTTGCTTTTTATTGCACTGGCCCTTGCTGTCTTCTTTATTTATAAAGAAACAGAAACCTCTGCATATCAGGCACGCCGTCTGGCAAACCTGGGCAAAGAACTTCATTGGGAGGTAAAAAGCGGTCCAAACGGTGATTTACATTTTCCACAGGCAGGGCCATATGATATTCGCCTTGGATATAGTCGGTTACCGGAGTTTCTTCAGAAACTGACCGAACACGGGTTTTATGTGGATGCCCAGGCAAGAATATCCTCGCGCATGAAAAAGCTTGTTGAGCAAGGATTATTCGTTCCCTACCGAGAAAAATCACAGACCGGTCTCGAAATTGTCGATGGCAACGGTCAGTCATTTTACCGCGTTGTTTTCCCAACTCGCGCATATGAAAACTTTGAATCGGTTCCGTCACTGGTAACGGACAGCCTGTTATTTATCGAAAATCGTGAGTTGTTGGATCTTGCCCAACCCAGAAAAAACCCGGCCATCGAGTGGGCTCGGCTTGGGAAGGCTGTGCTGGACAAATCTATTCAGCTCGTTCACCCCGAGCACGATGTACCGGGCGGTAGTACGCTTGCAACTCAAATTGAGAAATACCGGCATTCTCCCCGCGGAATGACCCTCAGCCCGAATGACAAAGTACAACAGATCGCATCTGCCTCCGTGCGCGCTTACCTGGATGGGGAGGAAACATTATCTGCCCGCAAACGTATCGTAGTAGATTATCTCAATACTGTTCCACTCGCCGCCGCCTCGGGCTTCGGAGAAGCAAATGGACTGGGAGATGGTTTGTGGGCATGGTATGGCCTGAATTTCGAACGAACCAACCAAATTTTAAAATCATGGCCTGAAGGGAGTACGAGCCTTGCCGAGACGGCACGTTACTATAAACATGTGCTAAGTCTCATGATCGCCCAGCGCAGGCCTTCGGGTTATTTGATTAGCGATCGTAGCGCACTGAATGTGCTTACCAATAGCCACTTGCATTTACTGGCGCAAGCTGGCGTAATATCGCCCAGTCTCAGGGATGCTGCACTTAAAGTGTCGCTTCGCTTCCGCCATACCTCAGTTCCAGATGAAACCAGAGATTTCTCTGCCTCAAAGGCTGTTAATGCGGTGCGGGTACGTCTTGCTTCCCAAATGGGTCTACAAAGTCTGTATGAACTGGATCGTCTGGATCTATCGGTGCAAAGCACTCTCAATGGCGAATTGCAAAAAAAAGTAACCGATATATTGCGCCAGCTCAAAAACCCGCAATATGCGCGCAATGCTGGACTCTATGGTCATCACCTGCTGGGCGAAGCGGATCCGGGAAAAATAATTTATAGTTTTACGCTTTCAGAGTTAACGCCGCAGGGTACTAAATCGCGAATTCAGGCAGACAATTTCGATCAACCGTTAGATATCAACAAAGGCACCAAGCTCGATCTTGGATCCACAGCAAAATTAAGGACGCTGGTAACTTACCTTGAGATTATCGAAGCACTGCATCTAAAATATGCTGCACTCGAACCGAAAGCGCTACAACAAGAAGTTAGCGACCCAAATGACGTCCTCAGTCGCTGGGCGATCGAATACTTGCTGAAAAGCACGGACAAAAGTTTAGCAGCCATGCTGGGAGCTGCTCTGGAACGCAAATATTCTGCTAACCCCCATGAAAAATTCTTTACCGGCGGCGGCGCGCATTCTTTTCAAAATTTCAAACATGATGACGACAGCAGATTCCTGAGTGTACGCGACGCCACGATCAGTTCCGTTAACCTCGTTTTCATCCGCCTCATGCGCGATATCGTGCGCTATCATATGCTTCATATCAACGGTTCGTCTGCCAAAATACTCAGGAATATTGACCATCCTGATCGCGAATCATACCTCAGGCGATTTGCCGACAAGGAGGGCACTGAATTCATCAACCGATTCTATTTAAAATACAAGAATAAAACGGCAAGCGAGATTGACGAGATCTTTTTTTCCAGCGTACGACCCACTCCGCGCCGACTTGCCGCCGCTTACCGCTATGTTCATCCTGAGGCTACACCCGATCAATTCAATAAATTCATGACATCGCGTCTGCCTGGCCTCCAAGAACCAGTCGAGCGCGTTCTCCATGACCAGTATCAGCGCTATGCGCCAGGAAAATTCTCGCTGGCAGACCAAGGTTATATCGTAGCCGCACACCCATTGGAACTATGGTTGGTGCACTATTTAAGCAAGCACCCGAACGCGAAATTTATGGACGTGATAAATGCCAGCAGCGAAGAGCGTATAGCTGTCTATCGCTGGCTATTCAAGACCATTCACAAGAATGCACAGGACATCCGAATCCGCAGCCTGCTGGAACTGGAAGCCTTTCTGGAGATTCACCGCAGTTGGAAACGCCTCGGCTACTCTTTCGATGCCCTTGTACCATCGCTAGCCACGGCGATAGGCAGTTCGGCTGACCGCCCTGCGGCACTCGCCGAATTGATGGGCATTATCCTGAATAATGGGGTTCGAGTACCGGCGATTCTCATCGAAAGTCTGCACTTTGCAGCAGGCACCCCCTTTGAAACCATTGTGAAACGCACCACTGATAAGGGCGAAAAAATGTTCTCCCCCGATCTAGCTGCTGCGGTGCGTGACGTATTGACTGGAGTAGTGGAAAAAGGCACCGCTTCGCGACTTGCCCACTCCATAGTGAAAGAAGATGGCACTTGGATTCCTATCGGCGGCAAGACTGGAACCGGCGATCATCGCTATGTCACTTTTTCCTCGGCAGGTGTTATCAACAAATCCCATGTGGTAAACCGCTCCGCCACTTTTATGTTCTTCATCGGGGACCGATTCTTCGGAACACTGACCGCATTTGTGCCTGGTGCGGATGCCGCTAACTACCAGTTCACTTCAGCACTCTCTACGCAAGTTTTGAAATACCTCTTGCCCACTTTGAAACCACTCACTGATCAGGCTCAAACTCTGCCCGAACAAACCTCAGCGAAACTGATCATCAAGTCCAGCTCACCAAAAGGAAATGGGGTAGATGAGGCTGTTAATTCCAGCCAACAACCCGCTCCGCTAGAAAATGAACTGCCTTGACAAGTTAAATTCACTCTAAATTGATTTAGTACTGGCCATCCTCATTTGGCCTGGTGGTCGTTTCGATAAAATACAAAAAAACCTCCAATCGTAATAAACCTTGTTAAAAAATCAAGAGCAACAAGATATTTTTTATATGCCAAGTAAGGCTGTTCCCTCAATAAAATACCATACCGCAAAGATTAACAAACATGCGCCAAATAGCGCCACAACGACACCAGGTAAACTAAAAACCTAACTGTGAGCGGCATTATTTCGACACACCGATCAAGCCATTCGGAAACAGCTTTCAAATCCTGTCCAATGTTATGTTTTACAAATACTAATATATACTCACATGTTATTTGCATTAGGTGCGCATCTTTGACAAGTTAATATATATAATTGATTTAAAATAAATAAATTATATATATTTAAAAAACATATTCCATTAATCTATCCCAATAAAAAGTAAACTTTTTTTATAAAAATAAAATTGTTATGTTTCTGGATAAGAGCGAACTAGCTGTAAAACCGCCTACTTTGAGAGCGGTGCTGCTGTGGGGACTTCATGCTATTGCAACTTTAGCTGTTTCAATCTGGCTTGGCTATTTGGCAAACGTTCTTGATCTCACCCCTGGCTGGGTGATTTGGTGGTCGACGGCATTGCTCATGCTGATCATTGCACCCTGGAAACCTATTGTCAC
>JBDSEJ010000528.1:0-1800 GCA_039920105.1 Candidatus Nitrotoga sp.
GTGGCTGTTGAGTTCATCTACGCTGCCGATAGCGTGAATGCGTGCGCAATATTTTTCCACGCGGGTGCCGTCGGCTAGTCCGGTGCTTCCTTTATCTCCCGTGCGGGTGACGATTTTGCTTAATCGATTTGCCATTATTGCTTCTCCAGGCAATTTAAATATACATTTGCATCTGGTGCCGTGCCGTTACGTTGCGCCTGCCAGATCATCTCACCCAGGCAATCCATCATGCTATGTTGAGCATCGTGTTCTGATCCATGAAGTGTGGCAAGACGCTGAAATTGCATGCGAATGCCGTGCGGCTGGTCGATGGAAATCTGTTCCTCAATGGTGAGGTGCAGCATCAGATGGAGGAAGGGGTTGGTTGTACCTTGCTCTGGTGTGTAGTCTTTATCCTGATAACTTTCCGGATTTTCCAGTATTGCGAAATACTCCGGATGCTTTTCGATAAGCTGGGCCGCAAGGTCTTCAAGTGGAGAGAGCAGCGTGCCTGTGCGACGCTTGCACCAGGTATCAATGAGAAATTTTCGTGCTTCATCTCTGCTGGGATTGAACATTATATTTCCTTGTGGAGGTATTCGCACAGATCAACAATACTACAAATGCCACATTTGGGCTTGCGTGCTTGACATATATAGCGTCCATGCAGGATCAGCCAATGGTGTGCATCATGTTTGAATTTGCCCGGCACAAACTTGAGTAGATTATGTTCCACTTCCAGCACGGTCTTGCCAGGGGCAAGTCCGGTGCGGTTGGATACACGGAAAATGTGTGTGTCCACTGCTATTGTGGGTTGGCCGAAGACAGTGTTGAGTACTACGTTTGCGGTCTTGCGTCCCACGCCTGGCAACGCTTCCAGCGCCTCGCGTGTCTGCGGCACTTTGCCATCATGTTTTTCCAATAATAGCCTGCAGGTTTGAATAATGTGCCTTGCCTTGGTTGTGTAAAGGCCGATGCGCTGCACATAGCCACGCAATTTTTCTTCACCTAGTTCGAGAATGTCTTGTGGTGTGTTAGCCACTGGGAATAATTGCCGGGTGGCGGCATTTACGCCGATATCGGTAGCTTGCGCTGAGAGAATCACCGCCACAAGTAGCTCAAATGCAGAGTGATATTCAAGCTCAGTGGTAGGCTGCGGATTGGCTGCTTGCAGGCGTAGAAAAATTTCCAAGCGTTTTGCTCGATTCACGAAACAGTCTCACACAATATTAATTGGGCTGCATAGTCGCTGCTCATTCAATGGATACCTTGCATAAGGGGGTCTGTAACTTCTAGGATTGGAAATCGAAAAGCGGAAGTTCGTTTCGTTTGGATGCGACATTCCAATATTTAATAGTCTTACTAGTATTTTACATGACAAATTGTGTGTGCTTGAGACTTAAGGGCTTAATATAATATTTTGGGGGCCAAGTTAAACCGGTTCAGTGCGGAAGGATCAAACATGAAATTTCACCAGATGGTTTGAAAATGCCTTGCTTTGTGTTGCCGCATCGAGATGTGGAATTTTCATTTCAGTATGAGAACGGTGTAAGGAAATGCAGGTGGCTGGAAGAAAAATGAAGTGGCATAGTGATATTGCACGTAGTTATTAAGTACTACATAAGCCAGAATGACTTCTGTCTTGACGAATAGGTTAACTGTACGCTACGCTCACTTGAATTTGGTCAATCGTATATAAATAAACTTTATGTTTGAAAAAAAAATAATTGGTTTCGCGGGTTATTCTGGTAGTGGCAAAACGACGTTGCTGGAGAAAGTCATTCCATTTCTGACTGCACAAGGCTTGCGCATTGCCGTTAT
>JBDSEJ010000529.1:0-10600 GCA_039920105.1 Candidatus Nitrotoga sp.
AAAAAATACTCACCGGCATCGAACATTTTTAGCCATGTACGTGTTTGCCAGAAACCACCCCATCTGGCTAACCATGAAGCATGAAATCCCGACAGAGTATCGTTCCCCGCCCGCAGTCCCCAGTTAATGACGGCTTCCTGCCACCGCTCAAACCAGAACTCCGCTCCATCTGACATCCTTGTTTCTGGTGGGCTCCCCCTTTTTTTCTCCAACCAAGCAAAGCTGGCGATCATTATCGCTAACCCCAATCCCACTGTGCCAACGAAGGCAAGCACAGAATCGGCACCGTACTTGTTCCATATAGCAGGATCGACCATGCCTGTCCCCAAGCCCATAGCAAATATCCCCGTCGCTATGATGGCAACATAGGCAGTTAGTTGTTTCCATTGGGCCCGCCTCATGCCAAACAACATGGTATAGAGAATTCCGGCCGCGCCAATAGCCTGAAGCAGCATCCCCGCTATGGGTGCGGTGATTTCCCCGAGCGGTAACCAACGCACTGCGCCTAACAAGCCTGTGGCAACCGGAACCAGCCACAACAAAAGAGCCACTGGCGGGCGGGACGAACCATAGGCCAGTGGGAGCCATACATGAAGTGGCCAGAAACCCGCCTTGAGGGCAAGGCCGGCGATCACCATCGACAGATAGAGAGCAGGGGACGGTGAAAGTGTTATTGCATGGGCTACAGCTGCAAACCTAAGGTCATCCGTTGACGCAGCAGCGATCAGAAGCGCCTCAAACAGGGCAATGTCCGCAAGGATCAAAAACACCAGATAAATCCTTCCAGCGCGACGCGCTTGCTCATCTCCATCAACAACCAATAGGCCAAAGAACGCGTATCCCATCAGGGTCATAAATGTGAAGAAGCTGACCATATCCGTCGCCAGAATCGCACCCATCTGACCTGCCAGAGTTATCAGAAACAATGATGTCAGGCGGTTACAAGCACCATGTCCACCGGGGGTATTTAAAAAGGCCGCGCTAACGACCCAAATCAACACTGACATCGCCAGCCACCAGCGGGAACCCGTGTCTATACCCATTCCGAAGCTGCCCCAAAATATCCAGGGTAGGTCTATATAGAGGCTCCCGGGGATAAACAGCAGAACAATCGCAGGCAGCAAAGCAACATGAGCGGGCCAGGGCAGGCGACAACGTAGTGCCGGAATCGCCAGCAACAACGGCAATCCGGGCACCGATAGCAGCAAGAACTTAATCGCTATGTCAATCACGGCCCATATTCCTGGCTAACGATATAATGTGCCAATTCCAATGGACTGAACGGCGCCGAAGCCAGCAGCCCCAATATCAGGGTGAGTGCGGCAGTAATAACGGGGGGCGCCAGCAGTGCCCAGGCCGTTTCACGCCGACCGAATGTCCGTTCATTTGGCCAGCTATCGGGAGGGGCCTTGAACCAGGCCCTATACAATATGGGCAGGAAGTAGGCCGCGTTAAGCAGGCTGCTTCCGGCCAGAATAAAAATTACCCAGTTTTGTCCGGCATCCAGCGCCCCCAGTCCGAGATACCATTTGCTGATAAAACCTGCCAGCGGCGGCGCCCCTATCATACCGAAGGCGCCAATCGTAAATGCGGTCATGGTCCAGGGCATCCGCCGCCCAACTCCGTTCATCTCGCTGACTTTGTGGATCCCCAGCGTCTCGGCGAGTATGCCGGCACAAAAGAACAAGGTAATTTTCTGCACACCCTGGTGCACCAGATGAACCAGGCCACCTATGCTCGCTATGGGCCCGACCACCGCCACACCTAGCACGACATACGAAACCTGACTGACCGTGGAAAACGCAAGTCGGCGTTTCAGGTCATCCTGAAATAACGCCCGAAATGAGCCGTAAATAATCGTTGCCGACGCCAGTATCGCCAGCGGCAGAGTCACACCGAGACTGGCCGCAAACTCGATACCATAGACATCGTAAACCACGCGCACAATACCGAAGGCGCCTGCCTTCACCACCGCCACCGCATGCAGCAATGCGCTGACCGGTGCTGGCGCCACCATGGCTTGCGGTAGCCAGCCGTGTAAGGGTAAAAGTGCTGCCTTGACACCCAGTCCGGCAATCAGCAACACAAAAATGACGATCAATGCTGGGTGATGAACGGCATCCAGAGCTGACAGGAAACCACGGTGAGTGTATTCCAGGGTGCCCGTCAGGCTGTATAGCCACACCGTTGCCAGCAACAGCAAGGCACCTCCTCCCATTGTATAGATCAGATAATTGCGCCCCGCCAGACGCGCCACCTCGGCGCCGCGATGCATGACCAGAGGATAAGTAACGAGAGTCAACAATTCGTAGAACAGCACGAAAGTCAGCAGATTTCCCGCCAGCGCCAGGCCGACGGAGGCAGTCACACACAGACTGAAAAAACCGAAAAAGCGGCTGCGATGGGGTGAATCTTCGAGGTATCCGATGGCATAGACCGTGGTGACAAGCCACAGGCCGGTGGAAAGTGACACGAACAGCATCGACAACGGATCTGCACGCAGAACAAGATCAAGCCCGGGCAATAGTGGCAAGCGAGTCTCGTAGTGATGTCCTTGAAAAATGCCCCAGAGCATGGCACCCACCAACACCAGCTTGACCAGGGCACTGGCCATATTCAGCGTGATACGAGTGGCAACCTGCTTCTCGTCCAGAAAGAAGATGATCAGCCCCGGTATAAGCGAGCTGAGGACGATCAGCAACGGCAGTGTTGTATGCCAGCTCACCCGGCACGCCCCCCGCCAAATGGATTACCGATGCCCATCAGCTCAAACACGGCGGGCGAGATTAAACCCAAAATTATCGCTGCAAACGCCAGCATCAGAGCGGTCCACTCCATTCTGGCAGGCACCGCAGCAGCTTCATGAGCTAGCTCGGCCTGGGTAAACGCATGACCAATGACTCTAAAAACGTAGGCGGCGGCCAGTAGTCCACCCAGGATCAGTACAATCACCCACCACCACTGCCCCGAACCCATTGATGCTTCCAGCAGTAACCACTTGGCAATGAACCCGCCGCTAGGTGGCAAACCCATGATACTGACACCCGCCACGGCAAATGCAATCAACGTAACGGGCAGGCGTTGGGCAACCCGATCGAGATCCGCGATGCGGTCATGCCCACCGAAGCATAGTATGTTGCCTGCCGCCAGGAACATGGCGGCCTTGGCCATAGCGTGAGACAGCAACATATACAGAGCTCCCTTCCAGGCAATACTCGTCCCCAGCGGAAAAGCCAGGAACAGATAACCCAGTTGCGCCACGGTGGAATAAGCAATGAGCAATTTAAGCCGTGTCTGGCGCAGTGCCTGAATACTACCCCAGAGGACAGCGGTCGCGCCGAGCAGACCCAGCAGCTGTCCGAGTGAATTATCGGTCAGCGGAAAGATATCTAACCACAGACGTAGCAGAATATAGAAGGAAGCCTTCACCACCAGTGCGGACAAGAGCGCGCTCACCGGTGCCGGGGCACTGGCATGGGCTGCCGGTAACCAGAAATGCATCGGGAACAGCGCCGTCTTCAGAAGCAGGCCAGCGCTCATCAGCCCAACTGCCGACCACACGGCGGGGGTCGGCTCTATCCGCTGGGCCAGAGTCGCGATGTCCAAACTGCCAAAGCTGTGATAGAGCAGTGCGACACCTAGCAGATAGAACAACGAGCCCAACAGGCTGACGAATAGATAGCGCATGGCGGAGTTAAGAGCATCCGCACCACCGGCCAACGCCACCAGCGACACCGCCGACAACCCCAGTAATTCTAGTGTGACATAAAGATTGAAAATATCTGCAGACAGGAACAATGCATTCAGCGCTCCCCACAGGAACAACCACAGCGGCCAAAAATGGTTCGTTTTTTCGCGGCTGAAATAAGCGCTTGAATAGACGCTGACACCCAGCCCCACCAGAGCCGCCATCACAAGCATCAGCAGACTCAGTCCATCGGCATAAAGATCGATACCCAACGACGCGCCCCAACCACCGATTGCATAGCGTTGCGCACCCTCCTCTATCATCTGCCAACCCAGGCCACCCACAGCAGCAAAGATAGCCAGCGCGGAAATCAGACCCAGGAATTTCGATATTGTCGGAAACAGGAAGCACGCCATGCCACCCATCAGAGGCAACACAATCAACAACACAACCCAGGGAATACCCACGATATCGACCGTCATTCGCGGAACCCCGGATTATCAATGCTGTGTACATGAACGTATTTCCGACAATCGATCTGCAGGTTTCGCAGTATTTCCTTCACGTACAGACCTTTAGCCCGCAGGCATGGCAATTGATTGATGACGTTGATGGCCAGGCTGAAATCGACCCCATTCGTTCGCATATCAGTCCCGATCGGATAATTCATTATTACCCGTTGCCGCTCTCACCTTCAGCATCAAGATAAGTGCCAGTGCCGTGGCTGACACTGCAACCACGATGCCGGTGATCACCATGGCATGCGGCACCGGGTCCGGCGGGGCATCCTGGTTACGTGCCGCCAGCGCCACCAGCACCAGAAACACCCCGGTGCCCATCACATTGATAGCCAGTATCTTGCGCAGCAAATGCGTGTGAACAATTAAGGCGTACAGGCCCAGGACGAGCAATCCCACGCCGAGCAGCGCATAGAGGAATACGTAGCTCATTTGTCCGGCCCTCCCTCTGGCCGACTCCCCAGGAACAGGATAGCCAGTGTTGCACCAATGCTCATAGTTGCCGCCACTTCGATCAGCAATATCAGCTGACCGGCCAAGGCAGGCGGATATTCCATAAACATGTTTCCAACCAGGAGAAAACCGCCACCTGCTATGACGAATACGAACAAGCCCAAGGTCAAGACCACCCTCAGCGGCAGCCCCGCGAATCTTTTTTCAAGACGCCAACCGGAAAGCAGCAGCAGTACTCCTGCCGCCCCCAATACCGATCCGGCCTGAAAGGCTCCTCCCGGCGCGTGGGCGCCAACCCACAACAGATATCCGGCCACCAGAATTAGCATGGGTACCAGCAGCCGCGACAGGGTGTCGAAAACTGGCCCCGGGGTTGATTCGCGATAATCAGGTATGCCGCCGAGTGACCACACACCAAGCAGAGCCACCAGCAACACTCCCATTTCCAGCAAAGTATCATAACCGCGAAAGTTAAGCAGTACCGCAGTTACCGGATTACTGGCCCCGCTGACTGCCAGATTCGTCTCCACCAGTTTACTTAAATTAATAGTCGAAGAGTGTAGATCCAGCACTGCATAACCCAGCCCCACCGCCACAACGGACAGGAGCAATACGAGCAGCAGACGGAAGGTCTTGCCTGTGTGTCCGTTAGCTTTCATGACCCTTGGTTTCCCCGCAAGCGCTATCGTCCTTATATGAATCGCCCATTGACTTGAGCCTTGCCAGCGCTGCCAGAAAAAGTGCGCCAGTCAGTCCCGCGCCGATTGCCGCCTCAGCCAAAGCAACATCCGGCGCATTGAGCCGCACCCAGGCCAGCGCCATCAACAAGCCAAAGGAGATGAACAACACAATGGCCTTGAATAGATCCGGGCTGGCCAGTGTACGCCACGCCAGCCACAACAGGCACAGACACAACAGGCTATCGAACGCCCAGTGCAACATGATCACCGCTTCCACGGCCTGATACCTCGCTGCAGCGCGCGACTTGCAATTAGATGGGAAATGCTGGCTCCGGCAAGCAACACCAAACCCCAGATTAGCAGCAACTTGCCGACCGTGGCCCAACTTTCCGCCTGAACAGCCAGTCCCGCGACCACCAATCCCAAGCCCACGTTGTCGGCTTTTGTCAAGGCATGTAGCCGAGTGTAGACATCCGGAAACCGCAACAGGCCCAAGGTGCCCGCCAGAAAGAAAATGCCCCCCGCGACTAACAGGACTGCGGAGAGAATATCAATTGGTGTCATGCTTAGTCTCCAAATCCGGCCACGCGCGCCGGACAAAGGCTACCGCCGTCACCGCAGCAAGCAGGGCGAACACCAGCGCCACGTCACGCAAGGCTGGTTCGTTCGCGGCTTGCGCCAGCAACAAAAGTACTGCCACTGAGGTAGTGCCGAACAACTGTGCTGCCAACATGCGGTCTGCCAAGGTGGGGCCGCGCAGCACCCGCCACATCCCGGCAATCAGATTCAACAAAAGGAATAACGCCAGTGCGAGATAAAGAGTTTCCATACGATCTCAGTTTTCCAGTGTAACTGGCGATTCAAAGCCAAGCGGTTTGATCGCGAGTACGGAGCAATCGATCTGGCTCAGAATGGTTTCCGCGGTATTACCAATAATGAAGCCCGGAACACCGGTTCGGCCCACTGTTCCCATCACAACAATATCCGCATTAATACTTTTGGCCAGTGCCGGTATTTCTTTGCGAGCCCAACCCTTCACCAGATGCATTTGGTGTTTGAGATAACCCAGAGCATCCTGCCCCACATGGCTGGCCAATTCGCTTATCAAGTGATCCAGATTGGCCGCGTGTTGCCGCCTGACTTCTTCGACATAGGCATTAATCTTCTCTTCCGGCGATCTCATAAATGCTCCATAGCGCATATCGCTTTCGCCGATCGCATCCCACGCATGCACGATGTGCAACTCGGCAGACTCGGCCAGCGCCAGGGAACTGGCCATTTCGAGTATCTGGCGATTAAGTATGCGTCGTGATTCCACCTCCTGCGGCGGATAGGTGTCATCGACATCGACCGCGGCAAGGATGCGGCGGTAGGCCTTTGGTTCCTGCGGTTTTATGAGCCAAACGGGACATGGGCACTGGCGCAAGACATTCATGTCATCACTACCAAATAAACGATCCAGCCAATCCTGATGCTCAGGTAGTTTGATCACCAGATCGCGCCCGTTGCGCAGAACCTCGCGGATGATTTCCAGAAAAGGCGTGCCAACCAACACCTTGGTTTCGAGCTTGATCCGCTTAGAGTAAGGCTCGACAAGTACATCAAGTTGTTGTTTATGGCTGTTTACCATCACTCCCTGCAAGTCGGCTGAGGCAGGATCATCTTCAGACATCCCGATACCGGCTGTAACACGTTCGACCACGTCTACCACAGTAAGGCTGGCTTGATTATTTTCAGCAAGTGCAACAGCGCGTTCCAGAATGGGTTCACAAACCCCCTCTAATTCCACCACGCAAAGTATGTCTTTAAACCTCTTCATTGCGCTCACCTCCTTCCAAATTCGTAAGAAATGTACCGAACATACGAGCCACGGCCTGTTCCACCATCATGAGTTCCGACAAGACCTCTTTCCGTGTATCAAGTACATGAACTTTCAGGCAGTCCTCACCCAACTCGGCACTCAAGGTGCCAGGCAGCAGGCTGACCGTATTGACCAAAAATACCCGGGGCAGTCCCGGTGCCAGGCGCAACGGGTAATCAATGAGACCCGGATTGATGGGCATCCCGGGGTGAAATGCGCGCCACGCCACATCCGCACCGCCGCGCAACGATTGCCAAACGAAAAACGGCACAAAACATGCGACCCCGGTCGGGGACAACGGAAAACCGGGCAGCAGCACCATGCTAACCAGCGTTGCAATCAGCACCACAGGCACACCTACCGGCCATGATTCCACTGCACCCGCCGTGAGTATCCACCATAGAAGGGCAAATGCAACAGCACGTAACCACCCACTCTGGAAACGGTTAATCATCATGTCACGGAGTATAAATGCCAGACGTTGACTTTGCTGATTGGCGCGCACAACCAATCCAAAATGTTAATAGAAATTTCTGCATCCTGGATATCATCCTATTCGCTCAATGCCTCCGGTCTGGTGACTATTCTTTTCGTTCTGATTTATTTTTCAGATTCTCTTAAAGGTGCGCAATGAACACCACACAATTATGGCATCTACCAATCCCATCAACCCCATTAATGAGTTTGTTGTGTTCATAAAAACCACTGCCCCTCCCGGCTGCGCCATTGGGTACCGAGGGACCCAATGGCGCCGGCAATCACACAGACAGACTTTCATCTGCCTGCCCCAGGAGCCGGTCAGCCGCTTCGCGGGCAGCATCCATATAAGGCACAAGCACCAGGTCAGCACCCGCCTGCTCCAAGCGTTCAGCTTCACCGGCGCTATGAGCCGCGACAGCAATACGACCCGCATAACCCACACTCCGCAAGGAATGGATCATTGTCTGGTTGACATGACGATCGCGAGCCGTGCTTACAACCCATTGAACGCGAGCCAGCGGCAGTGATGCAACAAACTCAGGGTCCCCGGCATCTCCGTAAAGTACCGGATAGTCCATCGTGTCACCCGAGCGGACCAGTTGCGGATTGTAGTCGATGCTCGTTACCTGGCAACCGCGCATCCGCAGCGCCTGAGCAATACTGGCTCCGTAGCGCCCCATACCAAAGAGAACGACCTCGGCAACTCCATCCTCGACTGCCGCTTTGGGTTGATTTTCCCGGTAAGGGATTCGTCGCTCGAAAATCTGCAACCAGGGCGCCAGTTTTTCATAGAGCGGATGGGAATAAAGGATCATGTAGGTCGAGGCACTAATAGTAATCAGACCGACTAGCGTGATCAGCCCCATGGTCTCGCGGTCAATATGGCCGAGACTCACACCTAACGCACCGAGTATCAGTGAAAACTCACTGATTTGCGCCACCGTGAGCCCGGCCAGAAATCCGGTACGCTTGCGGTATCCCAACACTCCCATGATGACCATGACGATGAGCGGGTTGCCGATCAGGACAAACAGGGAAAGCACCACGGACTCCACAAACTGCGCACCCAACAGTCCAAGGTCCAGGCGCGCACCCAGATCAATAAAGAAAAACAACAGCAAAAAATCACGCAAGCTGACCAGGCGGGCACCCAGCACATCCCGGTATGGGGTAGAGGCCAACGACACGCCGGCCACGAAGGCACCCACCTCTTTACTGAAGCCTAATGCTGCGCCTGCTGTTGCCAGCGCAACCGCCCAAGCGATACCAAACAGCACCAGCAATTCCTGGGAGTGTGAGAGCAAATGTAGCAGGCGCGGCAGGATGTAACGCGAAACCAGCCCGATAACCAGGATAAAAGCACCTCCCTTCACCAGCACGGCAAGCGCTGCATCGGTCAAAGAAAACTCAGTCGTTTGACCGACGGCGTTGAGACCGATCATGACTAGTACAACAACCAGATCCTGCACGATCAGGAAACCGAGGGCAATGCGTCCGTGCAGCGTGTCCACCTCGCGTTTATCCGATAGCAGCTTGACGATAATAATGGTACTGGAAAAGGTTAACGCGACCGCCACATACAGAGCCGCAATAGGCGTCATGCCGAACGCCAGGGCGATCAGATAGCCCACAACACTGGTGAAGAAAACCTGGCCAAGACCCGTTGCCAACGCAACCGGCCCCATGGTGCGAATGATGTACAGATCCAGTTTCAACCCTACGACGAACAACAACAGAGTAATGCCAAGTTGCGCCAGCAAATCGATCTCATCATTAGCACTTACCCAGCCAAGGACTGAGGGGCCGACCAGGATGCCCACTGCGATGAAAGCCACGATCAGGGGCTGGCGCAGGCGAATGCCCAACGCTCCGATACCAGCCGCCAGCAACAGCAATACCGCCATCTCACTAAGGATGTCGGGAAAGATGCTCATTTATTTGCCTTTTTATTCCCAGCGCGACGGCGCAACCACTTCTCGCAGCCCACCACGTTGTAGATTATGAAACCGCCGGTCAGAATCCAGGCCCATTCGGCGATTCCAATCGGAGCTGTTCCAAACAACCGATTCATCGTCGGGGAATACGTCAACAACATTTGCAGCGCAATCATTGCCGTCACACCCACGATCAGCCAAAGGTTCGAAAAAACACCCAGCTTGAACATGGAATAACGCAGTGACCGGCAATTAAACAGATAGAAGATTTCGCCAAAGACGAACATATTCACGGCACCCGTACGAGCCGTTTCAAGGCTTTGACCGTGCAACAAACTCCACTCGAACATACCGAAGGCACCAACCAACAGCATCAGGCTTACAAGACCGATACGAATACCCAGTTCCCGAGTCAGTATCGGCGTTTCCGGACGGCGCGGCGGTCGTTCCATGATCCCCGGCTCCTTGTCCTCGAACGCCAGCATTAGGCCCAACAGGACGGCAGTCGTCATGTTGATCCACAGAATCTGGACCGGCGTAATGGGGAGCGTGGTTCCGGCGAAAACGGCAAAGAGAATCACCAGGCCTTCGCCGATGTTCGTGGGCAAGGTCCAGGTAATAAACTTCACCAGATTGTCGAACACCGCCCGGCCTTCCTCGACAGCTGCTTCGATGGTTGAGAAGTTGTCGTCTGTCAGTACCATATCGGCTGCTTCCTTGGCCACTTCGGTACCTCCCACGCCCATGGCCACACCGATGTCGGCCTGCTTGAGCGCAGGCGCATCATTGACGCCATCGCCGGTCATCGCCACCACATGCCCTTTGGCCTGGAGCGCTTCAACCAGGCGCAACTTTTGTTCCGGTGAAACGCGCGCAAACACAGTCGTCCGCTGAGCTACTTCCACCAGCTCCTGATCAGACAACTGTGCCAGTTCATGGCCGCTGATAGCGAAACCATCAACATCGCTTTCCGCGGCACCGTCCAG
>JBDSEJ010000530.1:0-3862 GCA_039920105.1 Candidatus Nitrotoga sp.
GCTGCGCAGCTGGGCCTGCATGAGATGACCTGCATTCCAATGTCGGCATTGAATGGCGACATGGTGGTGGAGCGCGGCGAAAACTTAAATTGGTATCAAGACAGCCCGCTATTGGAATTGCTGGAAAATGTGGTGATTGACTATGACATCAACACTACCGATTTCCGCTACCCAGTGCAATGGGTGTGCCGTCCGCAGACACAGGAATATCATGATTTTCGCGGATACATGGGCCGTATCGAGTCGGGAGAAATCGCGGCGGGCGACGAAATTACTATTTTACCTTCCGGTCGTACCACCAAGGTGAAGGAGATCGTCACCTACGATGGCAGCTTGCAACGTGCTTGCTCGCCACAATCGGTCACGTTAACCCTTACGGATGAGATCGATATCTCGCGCGGCGATATGTTTGTAAAGTCTGCCACTATGCCGCAAGTTTCGAAGGAGTTTGAGGCCATGCTGTGCTGGCTGTCTGAATCGCCGCTTGATCTTAATCGAAAATACGTTATCAAGCACACTACGCGTGTGGTGAAGTGTGTGTTTGCGCGCCTTGAATATCGTGTGGATGTTAATACGCTGGAACATCATAGCAGTGCCACACTTAATATGAACGATATTGCTCGCGTGGCGATGAAGGTGCAACAGCCGCTGGTTTTCGACAGCTACATAAAAAACCGCTTTACGGGCAGCTTTATTGTCATTGATGAGGCGACGAATAATACTGTCGCGGCGGGAATGATCGTATAACCAGTAATTTATACGAATATGTGTGTAAATGGGTGCTTTCTCGCGTTTCTATACTTTGACGAATCGATTCAAGACACACGTGCTTACATTGTAGGGGTGGTGGTTGTGTCTGATTACGACCTGACCCCGTCCAACAGGCCAAGCTTGCTCTTTTAGTTCTCCCAAATAGCGACCGTGAGATGCTGGGAGAAAATTGTACAGAGCTATTACTGGAATTGAGAAGAAAGGCCAGATTCTAACTGATGAATGCAGCGACATTTACCTCGACGAAGCCTTTTTAGCAAGGTTAAACTATAGTGAAGTCTGCGCTAATACTTGATTGAGTTATCATTTTTTAAATGATAACTCAATCATATTAGTGTCATTCGAGTGTGACCTCAATTCCCACCCCAATTCCCCACACCAGATCAAAACAGCTATCTATACCAAGTCAGATATGTTCAACAGGATCAAGAGATGGTTTAGGAGACCGAAGAATCCCGCAGGCCATGTTTACTACGCACGCCTGAAGACTCCGCAAGGGACGTTTTACAAATTGGGCTACACCAGCAGGTTGTCACTAAATGAGCGCATGGCATTCGGCAATCAGGGTGAAGAGAAACTAATAGATCGCGAAATGTTCTTTACATTTCGCGAGGATGCCTGGGATGTTGAACAAACATTGCTCGAGCACTTCAACAAATACCGTGCCTTCGGGAAGTACAGCAACGATCCATCGATGCCGCTTTGTGGGCGAGGCCAGTCAGAGTTGTTTGCTCACGATGTAATGGGCCTTGATATCGACCTCAAGGTGCTTTCCGATCAGGAGAGAAAAGCGCTCAAAGATGAACTCACTAAGGCAAATGATGGTTGCTTGATGGTCATTTTCGGCTTAATCTTGGCTCCCTTCACTTTAGGATTTTCGCTTTTCTTTATAGCTGGCGGAATTTCAGAAGTCTTAGACTACGTTAAGGGCTGCCCTCCCGTTTCGAGGCAGCCGCAACTCCCGCCGAAAATCCAAAAACTGATAGATGAACTAACCATTACTAAGTAAAATGGGTCAATCTCGATTTAATCTAATTCAAATTAAATCGAGTCTGACCGTTCGCAGTAACAGCAGTAAATCTAGTGGGTTAAAGTCCCGTCCGAGGAGTTGTCCGTACGCCCCGGTAGCATGAGGAAGCGGCGGTGGAGTAATCCACTGTCGTGAGTTTCCAAACAGCAAGAATGCAGGCCGTAACGCAAGTGAACCTAGAAGTAGCCTCGTAAACGAATTGGAGAAGCCGACCCTGTGGTCAGAAGGGGAAGGTCGTTGGACGGATGCCTGAATAACGGAAGTGGCACTCGTCTTCTCTCGGGGTAGCAGGGTCGGCATGTATTCGAAGATTTATTGCCCAGTGCTGGAGACCCGTTACGGTGTGGGGAGACCATCGACTGCTGCGTATAAGGAAACGAAAGCGCAGCAGGCCGTAACGGGAGTCGGAGGGGCTCATAGTACCGTTTGAGATCGAGGGACAACATAACCCCGATTGAGGGAAGGGGCCCTGCTTTGTTCATGCAACCAAAGAGTGGAGGAAAAGGGGATTGCGAAATGCTAACCACCCCTGATGGTATCAGGACACTACAGAGGAAGCTCTACACCAAGGCCAAGCAAGAACCGGCCTATCGCTTCTATGCGCTATATGACAAGGTATGGCGGGCAGACATCCTCATGTTTGCCTACCGCCTCGTGCGTGCCAACAAAGGCAGCCCCGGTGTTGATGGGATGAATTTCGAGGACATAGAGCAGAAGACAGGGATAGACACGTTTTTGTCGGAATTAGCCCAAGACCTGAAACACAAAACCTACCACCCCAGTCCGGTGCGGCGCGTTATGATACCCAAGGCGGACGGCAGTCAGCGTCCGCTGGGCATCCCGACCATCCGCGACCGGGTAGCCCAGATGGCGGTAAAGCTCATCATCGAACCCATCTTTGAAGCGGACTTCTGCCCGAACTCCTACGGATTCAGGCCGAAGAAATCCGCCCACCAAGCGGTAGATGACATAGCGAACGCACTCCATCAAGGCTACACCCACGTCATTGATGCCGACCTGTCGAAATACTTCGACAGCATCCCCCACACCAAACTGCTGGCCGTCTGCGCGATGCGCGTAGTTGACAGTGCGATACTGCACGTAATCAAGCTATGGCTCAAAGCGCCGGTCATTGGAGAGGATAAGGACGGCACCAGGAAAAATGTGGGCGGCGGCAAATTCAACAGCAAAGGCACGCCGCAAGGCGGCGTCATCTCACCGCTGTTGGCGAACTGCTACCTGCACCTACTTGACCGGATATGGGACAAGCATCAACTGCGCCGGAAACTACAAGCGCACATCGTCCGCTATGCGGACGACTTTGTGGTGCTATGCCGGGGCAAAGTAGATGCGCCCCTGGCAGCCGTTCGGCATGTACTGGAACGACTTGATCTCACGTTGAACGAGACCAAGACCCACACTGTTGATGCCCGACAAGAAAGCTTTAACTTCTTGGGTTTTGCAATCAGGGTGAGCAAGAGTTGGAGGACGGGCAAGTGTTATACGCATATCTGCCCTGCACCGAAGTCTCTTGCAAAAATCAAAGAACGTATAACGCAAATGACCGGACGGGAACGCACCCCGATACCGCTGGATGATATTGTTGGGAGCATGAACGCCACCCTTCGCGGGTGGTCAAATTACTTCCATTATCGCAACTCCAGTCAGGCATTAGGTAAGGTGAAAACGCATGTAGAAGAACGCTTGCGAACACATCTGATGAACCGTCATAAGGTCAAAGATCGTGGAACTGGCATAGGCCGTTTCCCCAGTCGTGAGTTTTATACGCGCTTAGGGCTATACAAAGTTCCGACAACGGCGGGCTGGAAAACAGCGCATGCTTTGGTATGAAGAACATCGGAAAGCCGTATGCGGGAAAACCGCACGTACGGTTTGATGAGGGAGGGCTGTCGCACGGCTGTTCTCTACTCTACCGAATGGCACTAAGTTAAGGGTGTTTAGCAAGGGAATAAGAGCTGAGAGATTGTAAGTGAAATGGCATAATTCGCTATGCAAAATACAACACCTTTATTTCCTGGCTTCCACCTCCAGACACTCCGT
>JBDSEJ010000531.1:0-2671 GCA_039920105.1 Candidatus Nitrotoga sp.
GGATATGTTTCATCCAGCGTCAATCTACTCGTGGGTCGTTTATAAGTAAGAAAAAAAAATTAAATCGACTTAAAGATTTAATACGAATTAGCTTTGCTATTAAACAGATAGTAGAGGGAGGTGGCTCCGCTTGGTTGGATAGAATTTATGTCTTTATAAGTGAACCTCTGCCATTCATTTCCTACGCTACTTTTGGCAGTACAGGTAGGTTGTCGAAGTGGTTCTCATCTGGTGTTTTGTCGTCAAGCGACGTGTGCGGTCTGAGCTGATTGTATTGAGTAAAGATTTCCCCAGTCCACTCTTTGAATTACTGACACTGTCATAAGCATGCAAGTAAACCTCTTCGTACGACGCTCCGCCATCACCGAGTGAGCGCGCTTTCTAAAAAATCATTCTCCAATGTCAGTTGACCAATTTTGGCGTGGAGAACCTTGATGCCAGATTCATTGATTTTCTGCTTCGGCGGACCCAACAAATA
The DNA here is from genome assembly GCA_039920105.1 of Candidatus Nitrotoga sp. Classification (GTDB taxonomy): domain Bacteria; phylum Pseudomonadota; class Gammaproteobacteria; order Burkholderiales; family Gallionellaceae; genus Nitrotoga. The sequence continues at coordinate 479 of JBDSEJ010000531.1, forward strand.
CGTCGCTGGCTGACTCCTATAGTTGCTGCTTCTATTCCGAAATCTGGTTCAGCTTAACATCGAACTGTTCAGCATTCTCGGCCAAGGTCTTGTCGCCCTTGATTGCTGTAATTGCAACTATGGCCTTAAATATTGGTTGCGTGATTTCTTCTCGTCCTTCTTATGCGCTTGCTTATCTGTGCACAGTGAGTTCCAATGTTTGGGTTGAGCAAGGCTGCCACTTATCGGGCTTTACAGTTTCGCGGCACCACCTCTGGGTTTCGATTCAGTTTGTCTACAAGAGTACCAAAGTGAAAAAGTAACTCCCAGAAATCCTGTGTCTACACTAATCTATGAAAGCGAGTTTTCGCTAAATGTAGCATATCAACTTAATTTCAAGTATTATAAAATATATTAAGTTCTACGCTAAAGCTACTCAGATTAATGCAATGACTAATGTGTGATGATATTCGAGTTAAAATATTGCGAATTAGTAGCTAACTAACATACGGAGGTAGTAATGAACGCAGTAACCGAAATGCAAGACCCATTGGTGTTTACCGATAGTGCGGCCAATAAGGTTAAAGAAATGATTGAGGAAGAGGATAATGCCAACTTAAAGTTGCGCATTGCCGTAAGCGGTGGCGGCTGTTCCGGTTTTCAATATGGTTTTACTTTAGATGAAGTGACCAATGAAGATGACACCGTACTGAATAAAAATGGAGTGCAGCTGTTAATAGATCCGATGAGCTTTCAATATTTGGTGGGAGCAGAAATTGATTATCAGGATGGGTTAGAAGGATCGCAATTCGTAATCAAGAATCCAGGTGCTACTTCCACCTGTGGTTGTGGCTCTTCTTTTTCGGTTTAATCAAAGTAATTAATATTTTAGATCCCTCGCGAGAGGGCACAGTGTCACTTTCATTCATTACGCAAAAATAAACTATTCCTATTGGTAATTATAGGAGAGCGAATCTTAAAGCGCTAATAATGAACATTATATGATCAGCTGTGGGCGATGAAGTTACGGTTACTATTCAAAGATTGATTTGAAACTAAGCTGAATATATCGCACCAAGTATGCAGGGGTGACGTGCACCAGTAACAGTAGCCAAATTGACGCAGTAGCCATATAACCGTTGCTGTGCTAGCCAGGCAAAAGCGATGGCCTCCAGCCAATCTGCTCCCATGCCTAACGTATCAGTGGTAAGAATACGACAATCTGACAGGGATTTTCCCAAGTTTTGTACTAAGGCTTGATTATGCGCTCCACCACCACATAAATAAACCTCTTGCGCGCCAGCACAAAAATAAAGGATAGCATCTGAAATAACGCGGCTACTAAATTCGAGCAGAGTGGCCTGTACATTAACAGGCGCTTCGTCTCCACGTAGCTTGCTATTCAGCCAAGCAAGGTTAAACAAATCACGCCCACTGCTTTTCGGGGGTACGGCATACAAAAAAGGCTCATCCTGCAACTTCTGTAGCAACGCTGGAATAACCTGTCCGCTGGAACCCCACGCGCCATCCCGGTCATAAAGCTCGCCACACTGTAGAGAAATCCATGCGTCCATTAACATATTGCCCGGGCCACAATCGAAGCCTGTAGTATGCTGCTTGGGCGGGAGGTTAGTAAGATTGCTGATGCCACCGATGTTGACAATAACACGATGAATGCTTGGGTGGCGCAATACTCTGTCGTGGAAAGCAGGGACGAGCGGGGCACCCTGACCTCCTGCGGCAATGTCACGGCTGCGAAAGTCGCTAATCACAGTAATGCCGCTTAATTCGGCCAGCAAGGCCGCATTACCCAGTTGCAGAGTATATCCTTCGTTAGGACGATGTCTTATAGTTTGTCCATGGCAACCAATAGCGCGTATTTGGTCGAAAGTGATGTTAGCTGCTCGCAGTAAGATTGCCGTTGCTGACGCATACAAGCTCGCCAATTCATTACTGATTAACTGCATTAGATGCAGCTCATCATTTGAAGATTGGTGCAGAGTTAGCAGCAAGTCCCTAAGCCTTCTTTCATAAGCTTGGAAGTGGGTAGCGAGTAGTTTGGGATAGCCAGAGTTGAAATCAACCAAGACAGCGTCAATGCCATCCAGGCTGGTGCCTCGCGGGCTGGCTCCAGGTGTTTCCTCCGTCTTTTGACAGGCTGTAAACAATCTGCAAATTAGAGGGTCGCCCCCCCGCCCGGGAACTACCCTTAGC
>JBDSEJ010000532.1:0-3290 GCA_039920105.1 Candidatus Nitrotoga sp.
AAATACTAAGCTCGATTTCGTGCTGGATCTGCCAGATGGAGAAGCACCAGCTAAGAACGTGAAGATTAAGAAACCCAAAAAATCCAAAGAACATCATGGCTGAAACTCGTGTAATTCATGGCTTTCATGCAGTCACTGCGCGCATTCGTCAGCAGGCGGATAGCGTGCTGGAACTTTACGTAGATACCCATCGCCGCGATCCACGTGCTCGTGATTTGCTGAAGCTGGCGGAGAGTAACAATGTGCGCGTGGTCACGGTGGACACAAAACGCCTTGACGGCATGGCTGGCAATGCTCGTCATCAAGGGGTCGCTGCTCGCGTAGATGCCGCGCAAAAGATTCGGCATCTGGATGACGTGTTGGACACTCTCACCGAGCCAGCGTTATTACTTGTGCTGGATGGTGTACAAGATCCGCATAACCTAGGTGCATGTTTACGCAGTGCCGATGCCTTTGGCATACATGCCGTCATCGCCCCTAAAGATCGTGCTGTTGGCTTGAATGCAACCGTGGAAAAGGTTGCCTGCGGCGCGGCGGAAACTGTTCCCTATATTACCGTCACCAACCTCGCACGTACCCTGCGTGAGCTAAAGGAGCGCGATATCTGGGTAGTAGGTGCGGATAGCGAGGCTAAAACTGACCTGTATGGATTTAGGCATACCGGTTCGCTGGCATGGGTACTGGGGGCGGAAGGAGAAGGCCTGCGTCGCCTTACTCAAGAAACTTGCGACCAGCTAGTGCGCATCCCTATGTTGGGTAATGTGGAGAGTTTGAATGTATCTGTGAGCGCAGGTGTGTGTTTGTTTGAAGCGAGAAGGCAACGAATGGTGTAAACGAAATGGTTTAGCAAATTTAACCGATTACTATTACAGCTTATTTCACTTATCGTTCCAAGCAGCACCATGCTTTTTTGTTCTAAAATTTTGTATTGCCAAGATTAGTCAGCTTAACATCGCTTTTAATCGCGCTAATTTTGCCATTCCCACATCCTTGCTTACATCAGTTTTACTGCCTGTTGGTAATACTCCAGAATAGACTAGTTCTTCTGCAGGCAGTTCTTTCAAGAAGCGACTTGCTTCGCACACCTGCCATTCCTTTCCGTGTTTGCGTTTGGTGCAGTAGCTGATTTGCAGCGAGCGTTCTGCGCGAGTTATACCCACATACATCAGTCGACGCTCTTCCTCAATTTGTTCCGGTTGTTCACTTTGGTGGTGCGGCAGAGTCCCTTCTTCCACTCCAACCATGAACACATGGCCGAATTCCAGACCCTTAGCAGCATGTAAAGTGGATAATGAAACGGCATCTGCTGCTTCTTCGCGGGATTCGAGCAGGTTCATTAGTGCGATGGTTTGTGTCATCGCCAGCAAGGTTTTCTCGTCGGCTTCCGATTTGCGGTTGATCCAGCCGACAAAGTCAGTAACATTCGCCCATTTGCTTTCCGCCTGACGCGGTTCATGGCTGTCGAACAGCCATGCTTCGTAATTTATTGCGCTCATTAAATCTGCCATCACCGTAACACATTCTTCTTTGTCGGCACGCGCTTCCATGCGATTAATGAAATTACAAAAGGTTAGTAAGTCTTCGTGCTGTCGCGCAGGAAGCTGGCTTTCCATGGCGCTCTCGAAAGCTGCTTCAAAAAGGCTGATGTTGCGTGTACCGGCATAGCCTGCAAGTTTCTCCAGTGTCTGGTTGCCAATACCTCGTTTAGGCGTTGTAATGGCGCGAATGAAAGCCGGATCGTCATCCGTATTTGCAATCAAGCGCAAATAGGCAGTGAGATCCTTGATTTCCGCGCGATCGAAGAAGGAGCTGCCACCACTGACGGTATATGGCACTTTCTGTCCACGCAGTTGTTCTTCAAAAGTGCGCGATAGGTGATTGCTGCGGTATAGGATGGCGTAATCAGAAAAGCGTGTATTGTGTTCAAATTTATGTGCCAGCAAACGCAATACTACAGACTCTGCTTCGTTTTCGCCGTCCTTGGCTGCGAATATACGGATAGGGTCGCCCGGTCCATGATTGCTCCAGAGCTTTTTTTCGAATAATTTGGTGTTGTTGCGTATTAAATGATTGGCACAAGTCAAAATACGTTGCGAAGAACGGTAATTCTGTTCCAATTTGATTACACGCAAACTTACGTGGTCATTTTGTAAGTTTTGCAAATTCGCGGTGCTCGCTCCGCGCCAGGCGTAGATCGCTTGATCATCGTCGCCCACTGCCGTGAGTGCTGCACGACTGCCTGCCAGCAAGCGAGTCATTTGATACTGGCAATCATTGGTATCCTGATATTCGTCGATCAACAAATAACGAAAACGTTGCTGCCAGCGCAACAGGGCTTCAGGAAATTCCTTAAACAAATCCACTGGCAAACGGATCAAATCATCAAAATCCATCGCCTGATAGGCGCGTAATGTTTCCTGATAACGCACATAAAGTAGCGCTGTACGTTGATCAGCTTCGTTTTCTACTAAACTTAACGCTTGTTCCGGCGAGGTGAAAGAGGATTTCCATTTGGACATGACACTTTGTGCGATACGGATGTCTTGCTTGTCCGGTGCACCCAATAGCTCACTAATGATCTTTGCTGTGTCAGCACTGTCGAAGATAGAGAACTGTTTTTTGTAGCCGAGCAGACCCGCTTCCTCACGCAATATTTGCATACCTAGTGCATGGAAGGTGCTAATGGTTAAACCCATGGTATTGCGCCCGGTTAACAGCTTACCTACGCGCTCACGCATTTCATTCGCGGCTTTGTTGGTGAAAGTAATTGCGGCGATATTGCGTGGTGCATAGCCGCATTGCTCTATCAGATAGGCCAGTTTATGAGTGATAACGCGCGTTTTGCCGCTGCCTGCGCCAGCCAGCACCAACAGGGGGCCATCCAGATACTTAACTGCTTCGTATTGTGAGGGGTTGAGTTTGCTCAGCATTAGGACACCTTTTAAAATCCAAACTCATCTCCACTGACGCTGTGAAAAATGGAAGTTTGCGGCATCGCTTAGAGATGAAAAAGATCAGATCAGCGAGAATATTTTTATGGGCTGAGTAAAACTACAGCGGAAAATCAGACTGTGCATTTAATAAAATTTTCCTCGATCTGGTTCCACGATCGCAGCAGTGATTTTATTTCCAGCTGACTTTGACTCTTGGTTCATAGAGCTAAAAGTAAGAGCATCGCCGTTAATTTTGACGGTAGACTTGAAAAGCGGATCATTGCGTTTAATTTCAACAGTGAAATTATTCATTGATCCACTCCGATTACTTACATAGTGCTTACACCAGATGTAGTT
>JBDSEJ010000533.1:0-3324 GCA_039920105.1 Candidatus Nitrotoga sp.
CCTTCATTTCTTTTTCCGAGCGCGGTTCGTCCACCTGTTCGATGGTTTGAAACGGCAGCACCACATTGCACACCTCGTTGGTCTTGCCGTTCCACACCAGCTCGACCTCGCGCTTGTCCTCAAATAACAGAAAGCGAAATTTGTCCGGCAGCGGTTTACCCGCTTCCATGTGGCGGATAATTTCCTGTTGTTCTTGTTCGGTTAGTTTTGCCATGGCAACCAGTTCCCTGTGTTTATTCTTCTCGCTGGGAGAACAAAGGGGACGCCACCAATGCTGTTCCCTTAACCGTTCGTGGTGAGCCTGTCGAACCACCAGTCATAGGCATCAAGCCCTTCGACAAGCTCAGGGCGAACGGAATTTTGTTTAAGTAAACAGGATTGGGGACGCTACCCTTTTATTTTCTATCTTCTACCTTTCTCGACCGACTTCGACGGTAATTTCCTTGGGTCGGGTATCGGTGCTGGCCGGGATAAAACAGGGTGAACACGGTTATACGTTAAAGCGGAAATGCATAACATCGCCATCCTTTACCAAATAATCTTTTCCTTCCAAACGCATCTTTCCCTTCTCTTTTGCGCCCGCCTCGCCCTTGCAAGCAACGAAATCCTCAAAACTGATAACCTCGGCACGAATAAAGCCATGCTCGAAATCATTATGAATGACGCCCGCCGCTTGCGGTGCGGTATCGCCTGTGTGAATAGTCCAGGCGCGCACTTCTTTCACTCCGGCGGTAAAGTAGGTTTGCAAACCCAACAACTTGTATGCCACGCGAATCAGTCGGTTTAGACCGGGCTCTTCCAAGCCGATATCGGCCAGGAATTCTTTTTTATCTTCATCCGAAAGCTCTGAAATTTCTGACTCCAGCGCTGCGCAAATCGCCACTACCGGAGCCCCTTCAAGTGCGGCGAATTCTTCCAGCCGCGCCAATAATGGATTATTTTTAAAACCATCTTCGGCTACGTTGGCCACGTACATGGCGGGTTTGATCGTGAGCAGGCACAGCGGCTTAAGCGAGGCGATCTGCGTTGCATCCAATTTCATCATACGCGCAGGCTTGCCTTGGTTTAAATGGGAAGCAACCTGATCCAGCAGTTCACCAAATTTAGCAGCCTCTTTATCGCCGGAGCGAGCAGACTTGGAGTTACGCAACTGAGCTTTCTCTACCGTTGTCAGATCTGCCAGGGCCAGTTCCGTTACGATCGTTTCAATGTCTGAAATCGGGTCGACTTTGCCTGCCACGTGAATAACGTTGTCGTCTTCGAAACAGCGCACCACATTCAAAATACCATCGGTTTCACGAATGTTTGCGAGAAATTGATTGCCTAGGCCTTCACCCTTAGATGCTCCGGCCACCAGCCCGGCGATATCCACAAACTCTGTGATGGCATATTGCATTTTTTGCGGCTTGACGATATCGGCCAGCGCCTGCATCCGATCATCTGGAACTTCCACAATGCCTACATTTGGCTCAATGGTACAGAACGGATAGTTCTCCGCCGCTATACCCGCCTTGGTGAGCGCATTGAATAAGGTTGACTTGCCCACATTGGGCAGCCCGACGATTCCACATTTCAGGCTCATAAATATTCCTTGTAATTAATTACTGTGCAACTTCAGCATTGCCGCTTCCAGCTTGCCATCAACTATCGAGGGGACCACATCCAGCGCACGTTGCATGGCGTGTTCGATTAATTCTGTTTCTTCACGGCGAGGGGCATTAAGCACAAAATCAACTACGTCTGAACGTTCACCAGGATGTCCAATGCCGATACGCAACCGCCAAAAATCGCGCGTGCCCAGATGCGCAAAAATATCCTTCAGGCCGTTGTGCCCGCCATGACCACCACCGAGTTTAAGTTTGACGCTGCCCGGGGGCAAATCGAGATCATCATGCACCACCAAGATATTTCTTGGTTCGATTTTGTAGAATTGTGACAGCGCCCCCACTGAACGGCCACTGACATTCATAAAGGTCTGCGGCTTGAGCAGGATCAATTCACTACCATCCACCTGAACGCGTGCGACCAAACCGTGAAACTTGCTTTCGGGCTTGAACGCGTTCGGATGCTTGCGCGCGAACGTGTCCACCCACCAGAATCCAGCGTTGTGCCGGGTGAACTCATATTCACGACCGGGATTACCCAGCCCGACAATTAACTTGATTCCGCTCATTTTAAATTTACGCCATGTGAAAACCGTTCACGACATGTTAAAAACCCGCCATGCACTCAGAGATGCATGGCGGGTTTTTAATTTTAATACTTGTTTTATTTAGCTTTTGCCGCAGTTTTCGCATCAGCTTCGGCAGCTTCAGCTGCTTCCCTTGCCTCTGCTTCTGCTTCAATGGCGCCACGCGGTATCTGGACGGTGGCTACTACGGCAGCTCCAATATGAAGGCCAGCTGCTTCTATGCCTTTAGGTAGATTGATGTCAGACACATGAATGGGATGATTCAACGCCAGCGTGGACAGATCGACCTCGATAAATTCGGGCAAGTCAGCCGGCAAGCAAGCGACATCTAAATCATTCATTACGTGAGCAACAACACCTCCGTTTAACTTCACCCCGGGACAAATTTCTGCATTTAAAAAGTGCAATGGCACTTTCATATGGATCTTTTTATTTGATTCTACGCGCTGAAAATCGATATGTTGCACTTGCTGGCGAAATGGATGCATCTGAAAATCGCGCAATAAAACTCGCTCTTTCTTACCATCCAAATCAAGTGTCAGGATGGAAGCATGGATCCCTTCTTTACGCAGGCTGTGATACAGGCTATTGTGATCAAGATCGATCAGTGTAGGCTCAACGCCGCCGTACACGATGCCAGGCACACGCCCACTCTTGCGCAGACGGCGGCTCGCACCCGTTCCTTGCACCTTGCGGGATATTGCACTTAGTTCGATTTGCATTTTGTTTCTCCACTTTAAGTTCGGAATTGCCCGCGACCAGGCAATCCCAGATTACGTGGCCGTCAACATGACGGTCACAAAAACTACTCCATAAATAATGAGCTGACGGATTCTTCTGCGTGAATGCGACGAATTGTTTCGGCCAGCAGCTCAGCCACGCTCAATTGGCGTATACGCTTGCAAGCTTTAGCCTTATCGCTTAGCGGGATAGTGTCAGTCACGACCAGCTCATCGATTGCGGAATCTACTATGCGCTCAATCGCCGAACCTGACAGCACCGGGTGTGTGCAATAGGCCACCACTTTCTCCGCACCCTTGGCTTTCAGTGCACCAGCAGCCTCGCATAAAGTATTACCGGTATCGACCAGGTCATCCATTATCAGGCAGGTTCGGTCTGCCACCTCACCTATG
>JBDSEJ010000534.1:0-6140 GCA_039920105.1 Candidatus Nitrotoga sp.
GAGATAGGCTTGCAAGTGCTGGTGACTGACCCCGTGATGGGATCCCATCAGCCAAGTCTTCGCGCATACTTCGTGTAGCGTCTGTACTAACCCTAGTGATGTTGGGAGACAACCGGATAGGCAAGGAATATTCTTCCGAATAAAATCCCGCTTAACCTGTCGAAGCCAGTGGCAAAAATAGACAGGGGGAAATCATGAAAACAGAAAATGTGACCTTTCTGGGATAAGAATCGCGATACGATAAGGAAAAGACAAGCTTGGATCAGTTGATCTACTATCGCTGGCCGGATGGGTTCATCTGTTTGCACTGTGGGGACGGTCAGGGTTACTTTATCAATGGATGGCATATTTATCAATCAACGGCCTGCACGCGCCAGGTATCGGTAAGGGCTGATACGATATTCGAGGTCAGCAAACTGCCGCTGGTGAAATGGTTCTGAGCAATTTACCTGATGGTTGCCACCAAGGGCGTCATCTCGACCTTGGGTTTTACACCGCATGCTTAATATCAGTGCGGTTACCCTTAAGAACTGCGGTGCTTTGTTGAAAAGTATAAAAAAATAATTACCACCAAGCCTAAAGTTTTACCAATATAACTACGATTCTGTTAACTGTATCGGGCAGGCTAACAGCGGAAAATAGGATAATATTGTCGAAGGCGTTGTTATCATTTCATTTGAACGCAAAGTATTAGATCAATTTACATTGCCTGCATATATATAGCTCTGAACTGAACCTGGAAGAGTAGTTCAACGCCGACTTAGATAACTCTTAGATAAAATTATCAGGCTGCTTGCATAAAATATCTGTATGGAAACTTTAAACTTCAGCGTACCGGATTAGTAAAAAATTAAATGTAAATACTTCACGCACTGTAATGTGGCGTAATTTATTAAAGACAAGTTCAGCAAGATATTTATTTAGAGGGAATTAGATGAGAACCCAAACCAAAGAAACTCAAGCATCGCTTACACCGGAGATGGCATTTCAAATTCTTAAAGCGGGTAATGAACGTTTTGCCGAAAATCGCACTGTTAACCGTGATCTGTTAGAGCAATTGAAAGATACTTCAAATGGGCAGTTCCCTTTTGCCGTGGTTTTAAGCTGTATTGATTCCAGGACATCGGCCGAACTTATTTTCGATCAAGGCTTAGGAGATCTCTTCAGTATTCGGATAGCAGGAAATTTAGCCAATGAAGACATTTTAGGCAGTATGGAATTTGCTTGCAAAGTTGCCGGAGCGAAAATAATTGTCGTGTTAGGACATAGCGGCTGCGGCGCGATCATGGCCGCATGTGACGATATAAAGTTCGGTAATTTTACCGCCCTGGTTAACAAACTCAAGCCAGCTTTGACACGTGTTCGCGAGCCTAAAACAGACCGCAATTCTCAAAACACGGCGTTTGTAGAGGAGGTTGCCACGGCTAATATATTCCTGACAATTGCAAATATTAAACACCGGAGCGAAGTGCTGCGGGAGATGCTGGAGAATTTCCAGATAGCAATAGTGGGCGGTATGTATGACACTCAAACAGGAAAAATTGAGTTTTATCAATAACTATATGTGGTGATCCATAAGCATGGATTGCTTACCTACTAAAATTTCGCACCTAGTTGATCAAGTTTGGCGTGTCTATTTAGGGCTGTCTAGGTACTCAGAAATAAATAAACACTTATGCACATGCAATTACCATCCAGCGGGAAATATGTCGGCGAGAAGTCGTATTTAAGGATAATTTTTTGTGGGATTCTTGCATAAAACGCAGTGAGAATTGAAAATTAATAACTGACGTGTCAAAAGCGAACACATTAAACGAGTAGGTGCTTATGATCGAACGAAAAAATCTTCCAGCCAAATTATCTGCTCAAGAGGTTGTCCTGCACACTGGGCAGAGTGGTAGCCTTGTTGCGCGGGGAATGGCGGCAGTATTGAGCAGTAAAGATCCATCTCTGGCTGAAGATCGCGACGCGATCTATCGCCAGGCACGGGACGTCTATAATCTTATAGCAGAGCTTGGGGATAAATCAGGCTTCGGAGTCGCCTGGACACGCAGTGACCTAGACGATCTGAAAGAAGCCTTGGATGCCTTCAAGCAATTGGCGGATAGCGAATATGGCAAAGCCTATTTCCCATTATCGCTTCTACACTCTGGTGGGCGGAGCTTCCCTGTTCATAAGGAAAACGCTCAGCATTACGCAAAACTGGCCTTGGATTGGTGTATAGCTAACCAAAATCAAAATGACCCTGAAATATGGAATGATTTGGGCAGGCTATATTGGCTCGGCGAAGCAGCCGAGACAAACTATGCGCAGGCGCTCTATTGGTATCAGCAAGCGGCAGAAAAAGGACTTGAGCAAGCGCAATATAATCTGGGGAACCTGTACTTCAACGGACAGGGCGTTATAAAGGATTGCGAAAAGGCAATTCCGTGGTTTCTCAAGGCCGCAGAACAAGGACATACGCGAGCACAACATGCTTTAGGAAGTATTTACTACAATGGGCAAGGCGTTGCACAGGACTATGAGCAGGCTATGTTCTGGTATCGCATGGGTGCAGAGCAAGGAAATGCATGGGCGCAACAAGCTCTCGGATATATGTATGAGAATGGTCAAGGCATCACACGGAACTATGAATTTGCTTCGTTATGGTATCTCAAAGCCGCAGAACAGGGACTTGCGCGAGCGCAGTTCAACTTGGGAGCCATGCATAACAGCGGCCAATTAGTTGAGCAAGACCACGAAAAGGCTAAGTTTTGGTACATGAAGGCGGCAGAGCAGGGACATGCCCGGGCGCAATACGAACTGGGAGTAATGTACAGCAAAGGCCAAGGCGTTATACAGGATTATCAACAAGCCGCGTTTTGGTATTTCAAAGCCGCCAAGCAAGGGCATGTGCGGGCACAATATGCAACAGCAGCAGCGTTCAGTCAGGGCCGAGGCGCGCACCAGGATTTTCAAGATGCTGCAATCTGGCATGGTAAAGCCGCAGAACAGGGGCATGCGGAGGCACAATTCAATATGGGATTTTTGTGTGAAAAAGGCCAGGGTGTTAAACAGGATTACCAGCAGGCCGTGTTTTGGTATAACAAAGCCGCAGAACAGAGGCATGCTTCGGCTCAATTAAATCTCGGCTTCATGTTCAACAACGGTCTGGGGGTGACCCAGGATGACCAGCAGGCAGTGTTTTGGTTTCTGAAGGCTGCAGAGCAGGGAGACGTGCAAGCACAATACACGCTAGGCATTATGTACGACAACGGACAGGGCGTTTTACAGGACGATCAACAGGCGATGACTTGGTACCGCAAAGCCGCAGAACAAGGCCACGCAGAAGCGCAATTTAATCTGGGATTTATGTATGGCCAAGGCCAGGGTGTCACACGGGATGACGAGCAGGCGGCATCTTGGTACCGCAAAGCCGGGCAGCAAGGCGAAACAAGAGCGTTGGAGCAATTAAAGGTGCTAGGGATCAGCAATAGAGCGCAAATTGATTCTGACGCGTTGGCGCGACTTAACGAATTTGCTCTCAGTTGGCAAACACCGGAGTGAAGCCTACTTTAGACCAGGAGCTTACCCGCCTTGTGAGTGAACAGGTTACGCTTGCAGAGCAGGTTATTTCGGCTGAACTGGAACTGGAAACAGTTAAAACAGAAACAGCACAGTTCCAGCGCCGTTATTATGAAATGGTCGGGCGATTCTATGCTCAACTAGACGAACTTGACGCGCAAATTGCTAACGCACAGGCGGGACTCTCGCCCGATGATGTAGCCGCCCAGACCCATGCACAGGCCGCGCAGGAGCAGGCTAGAAAGTCGGCCGAGGAAGCCGGTTTGATAGAGGCCCAGCCTCCACCGCCACTGGTTATTACGCCGCAACTCAAACAGGCATTCCGGCGCGCTGCCATGATGATGCATCCTGATCGCGCCACCACGGAACCCGAGCGTCTGCGACGGCATGGCTTGATGATCAAGCTGAACCTTGCCTACGAGCGCGGTGATCAGCAGGCCATTGAAAAGCTGGTACTGGAGTTCATTCAGGATCCTAAAATGGAGGAAATTGAGGATCCCGAATTAATTCCTGATCTGGGAGTGGAATTAAAAACCTTGAAAATCATTCGCCGCACTGAACAGCTGCGTCGCCGCATGGATGAAATTCAGGAAGAATTACAAGAAAAAATTCAATCGGATATTTATAAACTCAAAGTTACAGCTGAGAGAGCCGAGTCGAGAGGCAGCAATCCCTTGGCCGACTTGGCGGAACAGTTAATACAGGAGTTGTCTGAGCGAAGAATTCGATTAGAGGAAATTGTTACCCACAAATTGGGTTAGCTCAGATTTAATCACAAGCTTCCGGTCTTTATATAATTACGAAAAATTCTTACAAGCGCCATCGCTCATATAAACTCACCTAAAGGTGGGCTCGTAAAGGTTTCACAGTGCCGCAGCTCGTGCTCATCCATTTACCATCAGTGTGGGCAACTTCTTTAACAGGATTGCCCTGTACTACGCCATTAAATTCAGTTCGTCCCGCAAAGCTCTCTGGGCTCGAAAAAACCCCCTCGGTTATGCCATTCCCCTTAAGCATAGCGCTCTCACAAATAAGGTTTATTTTGTAGTCGCTTCCTGTTTGGGTAACATTTTTAATATCACATCCATATTGATTTTGACTCAAAAAAGTTGGAATTTTCTGATTCGCCATTTCCTGGGTAATGCAAACATTCGATGTTGCTGCACCATTATTAATCTTGGGCATATCAAATCCGTATTGACTAGCCAAATTCGTCAAGTTTTGCATTTGATCCGGTGGAATCAATCGCACTAGCGCTAATAAATCTGATGTCGTGGTTATAACCCATAATCCCGGACGCATTTTAACCTCTGCCGAGTTTGCAGCAGATACCGCGAACAATAATGATATTGAAAGAATAATTTTACGCATGGAATCTCCGAACGTGATTAATAATCATGGCTCAATGTTAATCAATTGAGTAAGTTTGCATTATAGACTTTCGATGTCAAAGTCATTGTGCAATTGGGCAGTTTGACAAGTCGATAAGTTCAAATATATTTAAACAGATCAATAAGTACGGGTGCAGTACGTATTCCATTGATCAATCGGCAGTTTAGTATCAGCATGACGCGCTACCTCGCATGGAAAAACGGTTGTTTACCGTTCCGCGCGGTTATCCGTCTGACGATCTGATGCAATAAATTCGAGCATTTGTCCCCCGTTTGTTGCATTGTCGTGCTTACCAGATTTCACTGGGCTGACAATTATTTCTGTAAATTATCCGATAGCCTCTCTTAGGCTGAGTAAAACCAAATTAACGGTGTGCTTTAAGTTCAAGTAGTTTATGCCCGCTACATCAATATTGTTGACGCTACTCGAAAAAAAATCTACATTTGATCCCGCCAAATACGAAACATTAACAATACCGAAAGACCACCATGCCCACCAGCATCGAATCAGCTTTGCATGAAAACCGCATTTTTCAGCCTGACAATGCATTCGTCGAACAGGCTAATGTATCTGGTATGGCAGCCTACCAAGCTCTGTGCAGCGAGGCGGAACAAAACTACGAAGGATATTGGGCACGGCTGGCACGCGAGCATATCGTATGGCAGAAACCTTTCAAGACAGTGTTGGATGAGAGTCGCGCACCATTTTACGAGTGGTTTGCGGATGGCGAACTGAATGTTTCTTATAATTGTCTGGACAGGCATCTGACGACACAACCTGAAAAAATCGCGCTGATTTTTGAAACGGATGACGGCCAGGTGACCAGGATTACCTACCGCGAGTTACACGCCAGTGTGTGCCAGTTTGCCAATGCGTTAAAGTCACGCAACATTCAGAAGGGCGATTGTGTAGTTATCTATATGCCCATGAGCATTGAAGTAGTGGTGGCAATGCAAGCATGCGCGCGCATTGGTGCAATCCATTCGGTCGTTTTTGGTGGTTTTTCTTCCAAAAGCCTGAACGAACGCATTGAAAATGCGCAAGCATGTGCTGTCATTACCGCTGATGCACAGCTGCGCGGCGGTAAAACGATACCGCTTAAGTCCGCTGTAGATGCAGCGCTCGGTATGGGCGGTTGCGATTCAGTGCACAGCGTTATTGTTTATAAACGCGCGGGCAATGAT
>JBDSEJ010000535.1:0-5131 GCA_039920105.1 Candidatus Nitrotoga sp.
ATGGGCGGTTGCGATGCTGTGCATAGCGTAATTGTTTATAAACGCGCGGGCAATGATGTGCAGTGGAATGCAAAACATGACCTGTGGTGGCATGATGTGATCGCCGATCTTTCATTCACATGCGAACCAGAATGGGTGGGCGCGGAACATCTATTATTCATTTTATATACCTCAGGTTCTACCGGAAAACCCAAAGGGGTACAGCATTCTAGCGGCGGCTATCTGCTTGGCACTATAGTTTCCATGCAATGGGTATTTGACTATAAGCCGGATGATGTTTTTTTGTGTACCGCTGACGTGGGTTGGGTGACCGGCCACAGCTATGTGGTATATGGCCCTCTGGCAGCGGGTGCGACACAAGTTATATTTGAGGGCGTGCCCACTTGGCCCGATGCCGGGCGTTTCTGGAAGATGATTCAGGATCATCAGGTCACCACTTTCTATACTGCGCCCACTGCCATCCGCACGCTGATTAAGTTAGGTGCCGATTTGCCGAGGCAATACAACCTTTCCAGTCTACGTTTGCTTGGGAGCGTAGGCGAGCCGATTAATCCGGATGCCTGGATGTGGTATTACACCGTAGTCGGCCAGTTGCGCTGTCCCATTGTGGACACCTGGTGGCAGACCGAAACCGGCTGCCACATGATTGCACCTCTGCCGGGAGCAATGGCAACCAAACCCGGTTCCTGCACTCTGCCGCTGCCCGGCATAATGGCCGCTATCGTTAACGAAGCAGGTGACGAAGTGCATGACCAACATGGGGGGTTTCTTGTCATCAAACGTTCTTTTCCGTCACAAATTCGTACCATATGGGGTGATGACGAGCGCTATCGTACAGGCTACTTTCCAGATGAAATGAAAGGCGCTTACCTGGCGGGTGATTCAGCACACTGCAGCGAGGACGGTTATTTCTGGATCATGGGACGCATTGACGATGTATTGAAAGTATCCGGCCACCGCTTGGGCACGATGGAAGTAGAGTCCGCGCTGGCGTCAAATTCACTGGTGGCGGAAGCCGCAGTAGTCGGAAAGCCGCATGATATAAAAGGAGAGGCCATAGTGGCATTTGTGGTGTTAAAAGGCTCGCTACCGACAGATGCCACTACGGCAAAACAAATTTCGGAAAGCCTGCGTGATTGGGTCAGCAAGGAACTCGGCCCAATCGCAAAACCAGAGGAAATTCGCTTCGGAGAAAACTTACCCAAGACTCGCTCCGGCAAGATTATGCGTCGCCTATTGCGCGCCATTGCCAAGGGCGAAGAAATAACGCAAGACATTTCTACTTTGGAAAACCCGATGATTCTTGAACAACTAAAGAACGTTATTTAATAAACACGTAATTGTGGCCAGAAATGCAATGGGTTTGAGCTTATTTAGTGCGACTAAGTTTGGCAAAATACAGCGCTGTACGAGCCATGCGTTCCATGGCATGTACAGAAAGCGTAGCGCCGGTTATACCGTCAATTTTCCGATCAAGACTGTTTCCATTACTTAGCGAAGCACCTGTGAATTGCTTTAAAAAAGCTGGAAAGCGCACTTCCATCCCCCTGTGCTCACGGTAAATTAACACCTTAGCCTGCTCGATTCGACCATTTTTTACGACAAATCCAGCAGTAATTGGATCGACTTTACCTATCTCTTCCAAAATCCATAATGTTCGCGCATCCTCACTCCAATATCGTTGGCGTAACTTTCGGGGTGCATGGCCAAGGATGCTGGATACCTCGGTTTGCATATCCTTGGTTAAGGTTAACAATTTTACTTTTGGCTTTACCTTAAATAATTCCTTGATGAAGTCTTCCGGCTGTTGGTAAACGTGTTCTACAGATTGTGCCAAGCATGGCAACATCATCAGCAAGAAAGCAATAAAAAAAGTTAGGGTCGGAATGGGCAATTTTGGCATTTAGATTGATCTATTTTTCTATTAAAACAATATTCCAGCGACTCTGACAAACAGCTTGCAGATCGGCGGCAAGCGATAAATGGTACACCTTGAGTTTGCGCTATGTCACGAAAATGGCGCATTACGTTGTGTCCCAAAAAATCCGTGAATAATATCAAAAGTTCCGTATTTCTGGGCAATCCTTGTGGCTTACGCTGATGTGACGCATGACGTCCAGTTACATGTTGGGTAATGTTTATATCCCAGTTAGAAAGTAGTTTGGGAATATTTCCCAAACGATCTGCACCTATTACTATTGCGTTCATGTTTTCCCCTAAATAATGCTTATCAAGAATTGCGCTATATTTAATATCTGAAATTAACAATAATGGTTATCATTTGCAATGTCAATCTATTTGATAATTATTATCATTTGGTATGTTAGAAGTAATCTACAAGTACAACATTAATAACGGTGCCAAGAAGCTTTTATTAAGAGGGAAGCCACAAAATGGCCGATTGGAATAGATTTTTTGGAAGGGCTGGAAAGTGCGGAGAATCCGAATTTTGTATCGGTCGGCGGAAATATAGTAAATACATACGCGTCCCAAGCTCGGATACCGTTTGCTTGAATAGTGGCGGAAATAACGACTTTCGCTGCTATTTTAACCAGATTTCGCTTGGTGGTTCAGCCGCTTCTATCAAGCTCACCAGGGAATAACAGAGTTGCTTGTCGATGAACAAGGTATTAGACTGAAACCTAAAGTTCTCACCAGTGTGATTTATTAGCCTTTATAGAGAACTACCCTGCTACTCAATTACGCTATTCAGCCGCCATAGTTTCAACAAATTTAGTCACAATATGTCACCCCGCCCGAAAGATTCTCTCCTGGACTCATTGCTCGACCCCGCTGTGCGCGACCTCGCGTGGGTTATTGGTTCGCCTGGATTACTGGATGAAACTTGGGCCACTTATGCCGGACGCGTGGTTGATGACACATGGTGTCGCACGCAATTAAAAACATGTGCCCAGTGGCTAGCTGCATTGGATACCGAACCGAGCCGCCTGCACGACTTTATTGCCCAGCGTCCAACTCGCCGCCTTGGCCAATATTTTGAATTGCTCATCGCATTCTGGTTATCGCATATGCCTGATACGCAAGTTATCGCCACCAATTTGCAGGTTCAAGATGCACAACGCACCTTGGGTGAATATGATTTTTTGTTTCGTGATGTCGATGGAAATATTTGTCATTGGGAAACAGCCGTGAAGTTTTACCTGCAAGCGGAACCATTGTTCGAGCAGCGTGCATTCATCGGCCTTATGGTGCGCGACCGACTCGATATTAAATTGGATCGCGTATTCCAACACCAACTTCAAATAGGCCACTCTCCTGCCGGGCGTTCAGCAATGCCAGAAGGAATCGTGCTGAAGAAAACACAGGCCTTTATCAAAGGCTATTTGTTCTATCCTGCAACACACGCAGGAAAATATTTTATTCCAAGCGCCCTTACCCCTGGCGTATCTGACAACCATTTGTTCGGCTGGTGGATACATCACCCGGTTAGCTCTCTACCGCAAACAACACCAGATAGCTATTGGAAAATATTGCCACGCTTACGCTTTTTGGCTCCGGTACGCTTGGATGCTGATGCCAGCGTGATGCGGTTGACTGAGATATGCGCTGTACTCGATGCACATTTCGCAACTTCCGACGAGGCTGTGCAGGTAATCGAACTTCAGCGTGGTATAGATAATAGCTGGCGTGAAGCGACACGCGGATTTGTGGTGTGCAGTAAATGGCCAGTCCTTAATGCCTGATGTAAGCCAGAAAACTGGAACGGGTAACGATTAAACGGAGATTGGTAAGTGGCGGGGATGGCCAGTTGGCCGTTGTTGGTTGAAGGATTGGATGGGTTGCACAGCGGATAATCGGCAACGCTCGATGGCAAGTGCCATATTAGCGGCAAAAATTCTGCTACATATCGCTAGATATCCCCCGAGATTCTCGTTAAAGGGATATCCATTATCTGGTTAAGCGACTAATAACCGAGTGCCGCACCCTCACTCCTCGGGTCTTTGATGCCGGAGATGACGCTATCGGTAATCATGATGGAATTAGCGTCGCCTATTCCTCTATCCCAGGTGGATTCCTTAATGCGGATATGTCCCATTTTTTTGAGCACATCAAGTGTATCCGGTGAAATACCGTATTTGCCGTATAAAATTTGGTCAGGTAGCCACTGATGATGGAAGCGTGGCAGAGAAACGGCGTCTTCAATACTCATGCCATGATCTATAACATTTACGATCACTTGAAGTACAGTGGTGATAATCGTTGAACCCCCCGGGGAGCCCGTGATCAAAAAGGGTTGTCCATTCTTGAGCGCAAGCGTTGGAGACATTGAACTCAACATCCTTTTTCCCGGGGCAATGGCGTTTGCCTCTCTTCCAATCACATTATATTGATTGGGTGAGTTTTCTTTAATTGAGAAGTCATCCATTTCATTATTCAACAAGAAGCCAGCGTCCTGGACAATGATCTTGTTGCCGTAGGAGCTATTGAGCGTTGTTGTTAGTGCAACCATAACCCCTTCTTTGTACACGGAAAGATGTGTTGTTTCAGGGCTTTTTTCGGGCCAGTCCCCAGCGCCTATATCTTCACTTTTACTGGCTTTATCAGAATTAAAATCGTAAAAGCGCTGCGCGGCATAGGATTTATTGGTGAGCTTCGCAATAGGGACATCATAATAATCCGGATCGCCGAGATGCTCTGCGCGGTCTGCATAGGCGCGTCGCTCCGCTTCAACCATCAAGTGAATCGCCTTGGCACTCCCAAAACCCATAGCAGACACATCGTAGGCTTCCATCATATTAAGGATTTGTATCACAAGCGCGCCGCCGGAAGATGGGGGGGGCATGCCGTAAATATCGTAACCGCGATACGTGCCTTTGACTGGCTTTCTCCAAACTGATTTATAATTTGCCAGATCATTCAGTGTGATTTCTCCGTTACCCCGTTGCATTTCAGCGACGATTAGTTCTGCAGTTTTGCCCTTGTAGAAACCGTCGCGACCACTATGCGCAATTCGTTCCAGGGTTTTTGCGAGCTCAGGTTGCCGCCAAATATCACCTTCCTCATAAGCCACCCCTTTTTTGGAGAAAGTCTTAATAGACTCGGGATGCTGATCCATCTTCTTGAGCACTTTGTTAAATTGGCGCGCCAGGTCATGACTTAGGGGAAAGCC
>JBDSEJ010000536.1:0-2345 GCA_039920105.1 Candidatus Nitrotoga sp.
TGATGGACGATTCAGCATCATGATGCCGCACCCGGAACGTCTGTTCCGGGCTTTGCAGCATTCCTGGCATCCAGCAGATTGGAAGGAAAATGGAGCATGGTTGAAAATGTTCCAGAATGCGCGCAAGTGGGTTAATTAACAGTATAAAAAATGTAGGCAACAAAAAAGGCGACCAATGGTCGCCTTTTACTTCCACTTAAATTGATTTATTCAATTTTGGCTTTGGCGCGCATGTCAGCAATTGCCTTCTGAACCGATTGTTGTTGCAGGCGTTGCATAATATTGGCTTTAACTTCCTGGTAAGCGGGGAATTTGAAATCACGCACATCATCCTGTTTAATCAAGTGCCAGCCAGCATCAGATTTTACCGGTGCACTCACACCACCTTTTTTAAGACTTGCCAGTGCGTCAGCAAACGTCGGAGTAAAATTGGCTGGCAGAGCCCAACCCAGAGAGCCCCCCTTATCACGCGAGCCTTGATCCAAGGAGTGTTTTTTTGCTAAGTCTTCAAACTTGCTCCCTTTTTTTAATTGAGCAGCAATAGATTTTGCTTCACTTTCATCTTTTACCAAAATGTGACGTGCATTGTATTCTTTGCTTCCTGTGGTTTTCTTGATATTTTCATATTCCTGCTTAATTGTGTCTTCGCTAACTGGGTGATCTTTAAGGTAATCCTGTAAAAATGCATTTACAAGCACTGTCTGTTTGGCTAGTTCAAATTGGCTAATGGTTTCGGGTAGTTTGTCGAAACCTTGTTTTACCGCATCCTGTGCCATTATTTCACGGTTAATTAATTCATCTTTAATGGCGAGACGCAGTTCTGGTGTATCCATTTTACCTTGTGAGGCAACAGCTTTTACGTGCATGTTCACGCGTGTTTGCGGGATGATGACGCCATTCACAACTGCAACGGGTTTTTCTTGTGCATAAACCTGATTAACTGCAAGTGCAGAGAATAGAGCGAGAGTGGCAAGTTTTGAAGATTTCAGCATTGTTCTGTCCTCGTTGTTAGTTAAGTTAAAAATTATAGTTCCTCTGGCGTATAGGCAGCAATGGCCAGTGCATGAATTTCGTGTTTCATCATGTCTCCCAAGGCAGAATATACCATACGGTGTCGTGCCAAAGTAGGCTTGCTAGCAAACTGCGTGGACACAATTAATAGACGATAATGTCCCCCACCACTACGTGCGCCAACGTGTCCTGCATGCTTATGGCTATCATCGGCAATCTCTATTTTTGTGGGTTGCAGCGTTGCAAGTAGGGTATTCATCTGCTCTATGCGGTTGTTTGAGTGATTGGCTGTGGGATGGTTCATATTGGAAATACTTTCTTGAACGGTTTGACCAGAGTTTGTGCATATACGCCTGCGGCAATATAGGGATCAGCCTGCGCCCATGTTTCCGCGTCCTCTAACGTAGCGAATTCCGCTACTATCAAGCTGCCGGAAAAGCCCGCAGCACCGGGGTCCACAGCATCTACAGTTGGGAAAGGGCCAGCCAGAATTAATCGCCCCTCGTTTTGCAATTCCTGTAGCCGAGATACGTGTGCGGGGCGTGCTGCCAGACGTTTTGTTAAGCTGTCAGGTATATCATGGCCGATAATGGCATATAGCATTTAGTAACTTTCCTTATCTTCTTGCACGTATTTCGATAGCACCATTGCTTGTAGCAGCACGAATACTAGCATCATTCCAGTGGTACCAAAAAGTTTGAAATTCACCCATGCATCTGTAGAAAAATTAAATGCAACATATAAGTTTAAAACGCCGAGCAGTACAAAGAATAAACTCCAGCCCAAGTTGACTTGGTTCCATACCTTGGTTGGAAGCGTAATTTTTTCCTTCAGCAAAGTACGCATCAGATTCTTTTTTAAGAATAGATTGGAACCTAACAGTATGGCGGCGAACAGCCAATATAAAACAGTGGGTTTAAATTTGATGAAGGTCTCATCGTGAAGAATGAGTGTCGCACCACCGAATACGGCAATGATGGCAAAGCTTACCCATAGCATGGAATCTACCTTGCCTTGCCGCCATTTAACCCACCCAATTTGGGCAATGGTGGCGGCAATAGCTGTGCCTGTGGCAACATATACATTAAACATCTTGAAAGCGACAAAGAACATGATAACGGGGAATAGGTCAAACAGTAGTTTCATGGCGGCAGATTATGCGGGGTAATTTATTCTCGGTCTAACGTCAGTGAGGCTGAGTTGATGCAGTAACGCAGTCCTGTCGGCTTCGGACCATCTTCGAATACATGACCTAGATGGGCGTCACAGCGGCTGCATATAGCTTCCTCGCGCTCCATACCATGACTGGTATCTTTTTTCACGGTGACGCTGTC
>JBDSEJ010000537.1:0-1550 GCA_039920105.1 Candidatus Nitrotoga sp.
TAAGTCACGATTTATGCCATGACGTTTCAACAGAAAAAATTCTGTCAGAGTCAAATTAATGGTTTGGCTATTTATATTAAGGAGGTGAAAAGTGGTAATTATTGGATGCTGCTTAACAAAATGGCCAGGCTTGCACTGTTCCCAGCTGCTTGATTTCGTGCTGTGACCTACCTACCCTTATTAAGAACAACATGAAACAACTTTATGCGGCATCGCTCAAATATGGTCAAAGCAAGAAATCTGGATCATTCCTGATTCTGCTCTTTCTGTTGGTTTGTTTTGGAACAGGTTGTACGTCGCTA
Organism: Candidatus Nitrotoga sp.; assembly: GCA_039920105.1. Lineage (GTDB taxonomy): Bacteria > Pseudomonadota > Gammaproteobacteria > Burkholderiales > Gallionellaceae > Nitrotoga. The sequence goes on from JBDSEJ010000537.1 coordinate 303, forward strand.
CACCCGGACTTTGAAACACCCTCGGTAGGCGTAACTTCTTTTAAGCCACTAACATCAGAGAGCTTCATCCCAAGGTTTGAAATTGGCATGCGCGTAGTAAACCCCAATGCAACAAGTCTGAATCTGCGTGGCATGAGCTACAAAATCTTCTTTAATGACAGCGAGGTCGTAGCAGGTGCAGCCAATGAGTTACCTGTCGTACCGGCATATGGTGAGGCAGAGTTCAAAGTGATTGCGACTGTCGGCCTGCTCGAGGGCATCCGATTCGTTAGTGAGCTGATGCAGAGTAAACCAGGTCCGGTCGCTTACCGGATCCAGACCAAGCTTGATACCGGAGCGATGAACCCGGCAATCAGGATTGATCAAACCGGCAGTTTTTCTCCCTAGGCGAATTGCTGTCAGCAGAAACCTGATGCCTGTCATTCAGCAACAGATCGAAGACCGGCAAACTCTGACCAGAATCGGGTTTGCAAAAGCTACTGCACTCAATCGCGGAAAACACCCGACCCAGTTGCCAATTAAGTGCGTTCTGTAAAGACCCACTGCACTATGGTGCGGCTGCATAATTGCTATATTCTTCCAGCATAACTACAATTGTGGTAAATCATTAAAGGAGATTGAAATGAGCGTATCAGTGCGCATGGATGAATCCCTCGTCGAGCAGGCGAGGTCTGCGGCCAAAGCCGAATTTCGCACCGTACAGGGGCAACTCGAGTTCTGGGCCAAGGTCGGCCGCGCCGCGCTGGACAATCCAGACCTACCCGCGAGCTTCATCGCCGAGAGCCTGATGGCGATGGCCGAGCCGCGCGAGGACGCCACACCCTTCGTGCCGCATTCCCGCAAATGAGCTGGGGAGTACGGCAGACCCGCCGCTTCGTGCGTGCCTACAAAAAGCTGCACGACAACCTGCTAGCCGACGTGGATCGTGCGGTCGAAGTCATCGCTGCCGATCCCGACCCGGGCGATCACAAGAAGGGCGACTTGTCGGAACTCTATGTCTATAAGTTTCGCAGTCAAAGCCAGCTGTATCTTCTGGGCTACACCCGCGATGAGGAATTGCGGCTGATTTATCTCGAGGCCATCGGCCCACACGAAAACTTCTATCGTGACCTCAAAACTAACTAGTGTAGTGCGTCACATATAATGCAACTTAATTGCGATTTCGGAGTCACAGGGTATGTGAGGAGGAAAGCATCATGCGAATTGCAGAAAAAGTTGAGTTAACTGAAGAGCAGCACAAACAGTTAA
>JBDSEJ010000538.1:0-2551 GCA_039920105.1 Candidatus Nitrotoga sp.
TGAAACGCTGTTCACTCTTACGTAAAGCTTCTTGCGCGCGTGGCCTGTCAATTGCTATGCCGGCAAATCGGGCCAGAGCCTCTAGTGATGCAATTTCACTTTTTTCAGGACTGCGAACTTGTTGAAAATAAATAGCAAAGGTACCTAATAATGATCCGTCTGCGGAGCGAATAGGCTCCGACCAACAGGCGCGCAAGCCATGGCTTAAAGCAATATCGCAATATTTTACCCAAAGAGGATCATTTCCGATGTCATTAACAATAATTCGCTGCTTTTTATAAATTACGGTGCCGCACGAGCCAACCTCTGGTCCGATTTCGACACCATCAATGGCCTGGTTATAGGATTCCGGAAGACGTGGCGCTGCACCATGGTGAAGATGCTTCCCCTGTGCATCAAGTAATAAAATCGAGCCAAACGAGCCCGGTATTTGACGTTCTATCAAATTAACCAGTTCGTGAAGCACATTGATGATCGATTCCTCGTTGGTGATCATTTCCAGAATCCGCGCCTGGCTCGAGCAAAAATCTTCGGCCTGTTTTCTTTCGTTTATATCTATTATTCCGCCGACATATCCGAGATATTTCCCTGACTCATCAAATCTTGGACGTCCGGAACCAATTGCCCACCTATATTCCCCGTTTTTCTGTTTAAGACGATATTCGAACGAGAACGAGCTTTTGTTAAGAACAGCTTCCTTGAAAATATCCTGGGAATGCTTCCGGTCATCTGGATGCAAAGCTTCAACCCAGCCCAATCCCAATCCTTCATTTTCTGTTTGACCAGTACACTCATACCATACACGGGATATAAAGGTGCATAATCCCTCAGAATCAGTTTCCCAAAGCATGGTTGGTGCAATGTCGGCCATGTTTCGAAAGCGAGCCTCACTTTTGCGTAAAGCATCCTCCATCATTTTGCGTTCGCTGATATCGCGGAATACCAATACAGCCCCCATCACAGTGCCATGTTGGTTCAAGATGGGGGCAGCACTATCGTCAATGGGATATTCAAAGCCATCTTTGCGGATCAGAATTGTGTGGTTGGCCAATCCGACAATTACTCCTTCCTGAAGAGCCCTAACTATGGGGTTTGCAACAGTTTTGCGTGAAGTTTCATTGATAATGTGAAATATGTCTTCGAGTGGTTGTCCGGCAGCTTCTGATAGTGACCATCCAGTAAGTTTCTCAGCTATCACGTTCATATTCGTAATCAGCGCATCGTTATCCGTGGTAATTACAGCATCACCGATAGACCGGAATGTAATATTCAAAAGATCGCGTTCGTTACGCACAGCTTGCTCTGCGTGCTTGCGGGCCGTGACATCCCGGGTAAGTGCCAATTGTAAATACTTTCCGTTAGTCTCGGGTAACGGGACGGCGTGAGACTCCATATGCCTGCGCGTTCCTTTAAATCCGAGTATATCGAACTCCAAAGTTCCGCTTTCACCAAGACATATTTTTTCATTGAATGCGCGGAAAGTTTCACAATATTCCGGTGCAATCACATCGAAAATACTTCTTCCAGTCAAACATGTGTTTTGTTCAACTTCTAACAAATGTTTCCCTGCGTTGTTCATTTGCAACAGGGTTCCTTCATGGTCGAGTATTTTTATACATTCCGGTGTGTTTTCGATAACAGCTCGCAGTTGGTTTTCGCTATTTAGTAAAGCTTTTTCCGCCAGTTTTTGTTTAGTAACATTCTTTGCCACTGCTACAATACGGGCAGCTTTTCGGGAATCATCACCGATTGTATATCCCCATCCTTCAAACCAGTTTATGTCATTTGTATCGGGACGCACGATGCGAAATTCCAGATTAAACTTACAGAAATTTTCTATTGAATTATTCAGCACTGATTTGACATGACCCAGATCTTCCTCATAAATCAGATTGAAAAGCTCTACAATTTTCTCCATTCCTGAATTTTGCGGCAAGCCAAAGATTTCATTCGCATTACTGGAAAGTAAAACTTTGTTTGTCGAAAGTTCCCAATCCCATGTCACCATTTGGGCAGCTTCGATTGCCATACGAAGTTTTTTCTCGCTTGCACTTACAGCCTCGGCGGACTCATTTCTTAACCGGGCTATTTTGAGATGTGAAGCAACTCGGGCAAGCAACTCCCGCGCACTAAAAGGTTTTACCAGATAATCATCTGCACTAGCATCCATGCCATCGATACGGCTTTCTTCCCCTGCACGTGCAGAAAGCATTATTACGGGTACATGTTGGGTGGCAGGATTGTTACGTAAAGCCTGGATAAGACCAAAGCCATCCATTCTCGGCATCATCACATCTGACAAGACCAGATCGGGTTTGCTTTTCAGAATCTGTTCCAGAGCTGCTTCACCATCGGGTGCAGTTGCTATACGATAGTTTTCAAATAAGAGTCTTGCGATATATTGCCGCATATCTGCATTGTCATCGACTATCATTATCAGTGGTTTTTGCAGGTTATCTTTTGACTTCTCGTCGATAACCATTTTTGTTTGCTTATCTGCAACCCTTTCGCCCAGGTTATCGTCACTTAAGTCGTCAGGAAGCCAGCGCAT
>JBDSEJ010000539.1:0-11942 GCA_039920105.1 Candidatus Nitrotoga sp.
CACCAGTGGTACCACCGATGCGATCAATTTGGTCATGCATGGCTATGGCCGTAAGTTTATTGGAGCGGGTGACGAAATCATCCTGACTACGCTTGAGCATCATTCAAACATTGTGCCGTGGCAGATGCTGGCAGAAGAAAAGGGTGCAAAGATTCGTGTAGTGCCGATTAACGATGCGGGTGAGCTGCTCATTGACGAATACGAGAAACTTTTTAACGAGCGCACCAAATTTGTCTGCGTGATGCACGTCTCGAACGCGCTTGGCACGATCAATCCGATAAAGGAAATGATTGCATTTGCGCACGCGCGCGGAGTGCCTGTGCTGGTTGATGGTGCGCAGGCAGCCCCGCATATCAAGGTTGACGTTCAGGATCTCGACTGTGATTTTTACGCATTTTCGGGTCACAAGCTTTGCGGACCGACCGGTATCGGTATTCTTTACGGCCGTGCTGAACTGCTAGAAAGCATGCAGCCATTCAAGGGCGGTGGCGACATGATATTGTCGGTAACGTTCGAAAAAACCACCTACAACACAATTCCGCATAAATTCGAGGCTGGTACACCGCCTATTGTGGCGGCAATTGGGCTAGGCGCTGCAGTCGACTATTTGTCGGAAATCGGCATGGATGCAATAGCCGCGCACGAGCTTGCCCTGTTGAAATACGCAACCGAGCAAATCAATACTATTCCAGGCGTGCGGATTATTGGTACCGCAGAGCACAAGGCCGCAGTATTGTCCTTTGCAGTAGACGGTGTGCATCCACATGATATTGGCACGCTGCTCAATCAGGAAGGTGTAGCTGTGCGTACCGGACATCATTGCGCACAGCCAGTTATGCAACGTTTGCATGTGCCGGCCACTTCGCGCGCATCTTTTGCGTTTTACAATAGCATGGATGAGGTCGATGCACTGATCGATGGCATCCGTACCGTACAGAAGATATTTACATAATGACTAACTATAAATCTCTTTATCAAGAGGTGATCCTCGACCACAACAAAAAACCGCGTAACTACGGCACGATTGAACACCCGAGCCATCATGCCGTAGGACACAACCCGCTGTGTGGTGATCACATAAGCGTGGATGTCGATCTTAGTGGTAGTGAGCTTATCAACAACATTGCATTTCAGGGCGAGTCCTGCGCGATATGTAAGGCATCTGCATCAATGATGACGACTGCTGTTAAGGGTAAGACGCGTGCGGAGGCGGAAACCTTAATTCAGGAGTTTCTTGCTATGGCGACTGGCAAGCAGTCCCATGAAGCCTGTCCAAATATTGGCAGACTTGCGGTATTTGCTGGAGTAAGCGATTTGCCAACACGTGTCAAATGCGCAATTCTGCCATGGCATACGCTACAAGGCGCGTTTAATGCAGTAGAAACTACCTCGACTGAGGCGGAAGATGATCCAATGCACGCGCCGATCGGCGACGCCTAATTAAATAGTTTAAAAATCATTGCTGAACAAGTTACGGTTAACACGGCCTTGAGTTATATGAGGGGTGTTTCATAGTAACTATAGAGCTTGCCTTGGTCACAACGTATCAAGGGGCGTAACGTTCTTGCTTTGAGTGTGTATTCAGCCAGAGATTTAGAAATAGAATCAACTCCTATGCCGACTTGCCGAGTATTCGCAACTTTTATTCAGGACGAGTATGCCGCTAGCACGAGTATGTTTAAATTTACAAGCAAGGCGGCAAAGGCTGCTAATAAGGTCACAGCCATAAGAAGAAAGGCTGGGACAAGTGGTTATTGATAGCAACCTATTGCATACAGGATTGCCAAAGGCGTTAAACAAGAGGCCTTAATTTTTAAGGAATGGAAATTGCCAAAAATTGCTGAAATAGAAGATACGCCCAATCCAAATGCAGTTAAGTTTATGCTCAAGGAGCCACTAACATGGGGGATATCACGCTCGTATGATAATGCCGAAGAGGCCAAATCCGATACCCTCGCTTCCGCGCTGTTCGAGATCGAGCATGTGGTGAATGTGTTTTATGTTGACAGCTGCCTAACGGTTACGCAGGATGGTGAGGCTCACTGGCCTCAGTTGGCCCGCTTAATTGCCGTGCCACTCCGCGAGACGCCCGCGGCAGATGCATCTTCGGAAGCCTTGGTCGCAGCGGCGGCCGTTGCAATCGCCGGACTTAGTCCAGAGGATCAGGAGCGCTTCGATAAGCTCAATGCGATGCTTGACGAAAAAATCCGACCCTACCTGCGAAGCGATGGCGGTGATCTGCATGTAATCGGCTTCTCTGGCAACTTTCTCAGCGTGCATCTCCAAGGTGCGTGCGGTTCATGCCCGAGTTCGACATCGGCTACGCTCATCAGCATTACGAACCTGCTTCGGACGATTGAACCGGATATAGAGGTACTGTCTGTTTAGGTTGTAATTGCTGTTATTTTTTACAACTTATTCTTTTTATTTAAGATTGGTGAAGTGCAGATAGGCGGGCACAACAATCTAAAAATATATTTAAATACAGTCTGATGACTATATTTATTCCGTGAATGAATGGTCGACACTATCATGCAAACTTTAACTGCACCGGAATTAGCTGCATGGCTTTCGGATACAAATCGAAATAAACCAGTATTGCTCGACGTGCGCGAGCCATGGGAATTTCAAACCTGTCATATTGAAGGCGCGTTGACGATGCCGATGAATAGCATTCCCGACAAGCTGTCGGAGCTGGATATGGAGCAGTCAATAGTCTGTATTTGCCATCACGGTATGCGCAGTATGCAGATTGCGGTTTTTTTAGAGCAGAATGGTTTTACTCAAGTTAGCAACTTGATCGGGGGCGTCCATGCTTGGGCTCAACAAGTCGATGGCGCAATGCCTACCTATTAAATAAATATGGCTACATTTGGAGAATGAGTTGCGACAATGTTTTTCCATTCAAAATTTGTACATAAAATTGAGATTAAGCACAAGATTTATACATAGGGACAGTAGAGAATGGAATTGGAATGAGTGATTGGGTGAAGGTTGCACGAGTCGGTGAGCTCGCACCGGGCGAGTGGCGTGTCGTGGATGTGGATGATGCGCAGGCCGTTGTATTCAATCTCGAAGGCCAATACTATGCCATTTAGGACGTTTGCACACATGATTCTGGCCAGCTAACTGGTGGCACGGTCGAAGGTGATGAGATCATTTGCCCGCGCCACGGCGCACGTTTCAGCATCCGTACTGGCGAGGCATTGACTGCGCCTGCTTACGAACCGACTGCTACCTTCCCAGTGCGCATTGAAAACGATGAAATTCAAGTACGCGACAACCGCTGGGATTGATTCAAGCCTAGTTTGACCGCTATCCAGCAGCTAGAATCAGAAAATTTGTTTTTAGGAATCAACATTGACAGGAAAAGCACAGATGTCAGAACAGCAGTTTACTGAGCAGGACTGGCGTCGGCTTCTGGTAAGTTTGGGGGAGGATCCCGATAGAGCCGGCCTGGTTGAAACACCATCCCGCCTGGTCACTGCCTGGAAGCACTGGACATCAGGTTATACCCAAGATCCGGCAGAGCTCTTGAAGGTATTCGAAGATGGAGCAGAGGAATACAACGAGCTTATCGTGATACGTGGCATTCCTGTCTATAGTCATTGCGAGCATCATCTGGCACCCTTTTTTGGAAAAGCCACGATCGGCTATGTTCCTAACGGTAAAATAGTGGGTTTGTCTAAGCTTACGCGCTTGGTCAATTGTTTTTCCAGGCGGTTACAGGTACAAGAACGACTCACCATTCAAATTGCCAACGCCTTGATGACTCATCTGGAACCGAAAGCAGCGGGCGTGGTTATTCGCTGTCGACACATGTGCATGGAAAGCCGTGGCATTAGTACCGAGGGTGAAGAAACTGTCACCTCAGCCATGCTTGGCGAACTTCAACCCAATCTGGCGTTGCGTACGGAATTTCTTGCTCTAGCGCGTGAGGCATAATTTGAATCGAAAATTAAAATGAGTCTGCATCTCCCCATTTACTTGGACTATTCTGCCACCACGCCAGTTGATCCGCGCGTTGCTGCAGCAATGATTCCCTATTTGACAGAAAAGTACGGCAACCCGGCAAGTCCTCATCTCTTTGGTCAAGTGGCGGAAGAGGCGGTGGAACGCGCGCGTGAGCAGGTGGCGGCGTTGGTGAACGCTGACCCTAAGGAAATTGTTTGGACTTCAGGCGCGACCGAGTCCAACAATCTGGCGCTGAAGGGTGCGGCACATTTCCACCAGAACAAGGGCAAGCATATTGTCACGATGAAAATCGAGCACAAGGCGGTCCTTGATACCGTGTGCGAACTTGAGCGGCAAGGATTTTCTGCAACTTACCTCGATTCCGAACCGAATGGCTTACTTGATCTGGATAAATTCAAGGCGGCATTGCGTCCGGATACCATCATTGTTTCGGTAATGTATGTCAACAACGAAATTGGTGTGATTCAGGACATTGCAGCGATCGGTGAAATATGTCGTGAGCGCGGCATCCTGTTCCATGTTGACGCGGCTCAGGCCGCAGGAAAAGTAGTGATTGATCTGCTGCGCTTGAAAGTTGATCTGATGTCATTTTCCGCACACAAAACTTATGGCCCGAAAGGCATAGGTGCATTGTATGTGCGACGCAAGCCACGTGTGCGTCTGGAAGCACAGATGCATGGCGGCGGACATGAACGTGGTATGCGTTCAGGCACTCTGGCAACTCACCAGATCGTTGGCATGGGCGAAGCTTTTCATATAGCTCAACAGGAAATGACAACAGAAAATGAACGCATCCGCACGCTACGTGACAGCTTGTGGCGTGGCTTATCCAGCATAGGAGACGTTTACCTGAATGGCGACATTAAGCAACGCGTATCGCAGAACCTGAATGTCAGTTTCAATTATGTGAATGGTGACTCATTGACTAAGGCGATCACTGATATTGCGGTGTCCAGCGGGTCTGCCTGCACTTCGGCAAGCTTGGAACCATCCTATGTACTTCGTAGCTTGGGGTGCAGCGATGAATTGGCACGCAGCTCGATTCGGTTCACAGTGGGGCGTTTCACCACCGAGGAGGAAGTAAACTTCACGATAGAGCTGTTGAAGAATAAAATCAGCAAGTTGCGTGATGAACAAAAGCCCACTATCTTGGTGCCTCAATAATTTCAGAATTCCAAACGGAAATTCTGCGTCTGAATTGATAGTGGTGGCGTGAATAAAGAGGTTGCACAATGATAATTTATAATCTGTGGCGCACACTTTCAAACCGCTGGTTATATTTGGCCGGAACGTTGGTCATCGCCGGTGTGTTCGGCACAGCGCTCTATCTGCAATATGTTCTGCATCAGGACCCCTGCCCTTTATGCATGGTTCAGCGTCTCATCTTCATTGCGATGTTAGTGCTGTTTGCTATTGCTACTCTGCATAATCCCAAACGTGGCGGGTCGAAAGTGTATGCGGCATTGATAACACTACTGGCGGTGAGCGGCGTGAGTACTGCTAGTCGCCATATCTGGCTTCAGAATTTACCAAAAGATCAAGTGCCTGCCTGCGGCCCAGGCTTGGAGTACATGCTGGGCAACTTCCCTATGGCAGAAGTGTGGCAGGAACTCATGCAAGGCTCTGGCGAATGTGCCGCCAAAGGTTGGACTTTCATTGGCTTGGGCATCCCGCAATGGTCCTTGTTTTTGTATATTCTTTTGGGTGCGTGGGCGGTGATGATTGCACTGAGAAAACCTGGCTAACGCCTCCTGTCAATAATGCTGTCATACCTGCATCGGGCAGATAAATATTCTCGCGACCATAGAAGTATGAGAAAGATGATAATGAGCAACTGGGCTCCATTTGTGCAATCGAAGGATTTCTGCAACGTGAAATTTGTAAATAGCTCATTTCAAAAAGTCGTTTAATCGAGGTTTCCATTCACTACTTCTGCTAAACATCTGCAAGTGTTTTTTAAATTTTAACTTTTTATCAAGACTAACCAAAGGAACCAAAATGTCAAAACAATGGACAACTCCACCCGAAATGCAGATTGATCCTAAAAAAAAATACACAGCTACCGTGGTGACCGAGCACGGAAATATTGTGATCGAGCTTTACCCGCAACATGCTCCTAAAACCGTGAATAATTTTGTTTTCCTGGCGCGTGAGGGTTTTTACGATGGCCTTCTCTTCCACCGTGTGATTGGAGATTTTATGGTTCAGGGCGGTGACCCCACTGGTAGCGGGCGAGGCGGTCCAGGCTACAAGTTTGAAGATGAAACCAGTGGCAATCCGCTCAAACATGGTGCCGGATTTCTCTCCATGGCCAACTCCGGTCCCAACAGCAATGGTAGCCAATTCTTTATTACCCACAGTCCCCAGAACCACTTGAATGGCAAGCACACGGTTTTTGGCAAAGTTATCGAGGGCATGGATGCGGTCAATTCCATTAGTCAAGGCGATGTGATGACCAAGGTGGAAATTAGCGAAGAGTAAAGTGCGAGAAGTACGACTGGGGATTGAAAACTGGCTACCTGTTGCCAATTTCCAGTTTGAAATCTGCACGACTAACTTGCATGGAGATCCGGAAATTTGTGATACCTAACGATTAAGGTTAGATTGTGGCTCGCTTTGCGATCACAATCTAACCTTAATCGTTAGGTATCACGCGGCCTTGTAAGATTCCGTTACACATGAATTTTCTAATAAGTTTTTAAATGTAGTCATCAAGCCCAAAACCTCATCAACCATTTCAAAGAAATCTTCGATATCTATTTCTATCGACTCACCATGCGCCACATGATTTCGCCTACCTACCAGCTTTAAATCTATCAGCTTCTCTTTTGCCTCAAAAAGATCAAAATCCAAACCTAGGCACCAAATGATTTCTTTAAGTACACTTGTGGACAGATTAGATTGAGTATCTACGACGTTTTTCACGGGGATTCTAGCCCTCGTAGTTTGATTTTCAATAATATATCTAGTTACTTCATCAAATGCAGAATATTTTTTAGACTCACTTGCTCGATCAATTTTCCCTCTAACAAGTAAAGTTACGAAATTGCTCCTTAACTCAGAAATGTTATGCCTTTGAGCAGCTACATATTCCAAAAAACAAGTACCTGATTTTTTTACGAAACCTTCCCAATGAGCATATAGCAAAGCGAGTCCTGCTCTACAAAGAACTCTCTTTCTTAATTCTGAAATTGTTGGTTCTTTAATTAGATTTTTTAATTCTGCAATTTCACGTAACCGCCAAACATAATCTTGTCCGATTTTATCAACCAAATTTTCTTTGGTTCTAATTGATGCCATTAAAAATCTCCCGCCCAAACGGTAGTATTCTTGGCAGTCTTCTTGTGGCCGTGATTCCTGAGCCTGACCAATCTGTATATCTAGTATCACTCCAAATACTTTTTGCTGTCGCAGTAACATTTTTTAAGTTATTTGCATTAGCTAAGTTGTAGCCAACTCCATACGCAACCACCTCAAATTGTGAGAGAAGGAAGCCTCCAGTGAATTTCTGTTTTGGTATGCTGTAACGTTTGAACGACTCTTCAGATAATTCACCTTGGAGAAAATCAAATGTTTGTTTAAATAGCCTTTCCCACATAGCCATATTAAAAGCAACATTAACTGCTATCGCCCTCATTTTTTCAGTAATAAAAATTCCTACATCACCTAGTTGAACCAACTCCTGTTCTTCAATCAGTGTAAAAATAATAAAACGGAGAGCTAATTCAAGGTCATACGATTCTTTTAATGGTCGTTCACTTAGTGAAATACACTCTTGGAAGGGTTCGTATGCTGCAAGCCCTTGAAGCCAAGTGTAAAAATCTTTATTTAGCATTACTAAAATACAATTGCGCACTTCCTGCGGACTTAAATCTGAGCCGCCAGTATTTAGGCGTTGGAATAAGTCGTATTTTGCCGTTTCATCACTTTCTTTAAGGATGATGCTCACATTAATTTTTGATCTCTTAATAATTAATCGAAGCTCTTGGCTGAATGAATTGTCTTCATCGTCAGGGTTATTCCATCGCTTACCTTCTAAGCTAGGTAAATACTTTGTTCCAGAAAGAGTTAGTGGGTCGATATTGTTTTGGTTTTCATCTTTCAGGACACCCAAAAACTGATAGATTGTCGATAAACGCTGTAATCCATCAACAACATCCCATATCCCATCTTTTCTTTGACTAACAAAAACAGGGGGGATAGGTATACCTAACAAAATAGATTCAATAAGATTTGTTTTTTGAAAATCGCCCCAACGATAAAATCGTTGAAATTCAGGATGAATATCAATCTCTTTGCTTTCATACAATGAAGCCCACTCACTGATAGACATGGCGTAACCATCTGTGCGAATTTCTTTTCGCTTTTCATTCACTTCATCTATTAGTGACATTTTATTTCCTATTTCATGAGCTTTCGTTGTGAAGAAGAAGCTTCAAGGGTTCAGCCAACTTGATTTTATCATCAATTATTTTACGCTTTGATCTCGATCAGGCTGGCTGACCCTTGATTTTTAGATTTTTACGTGATTGTTAGACTTGGCCCTTATATGGATCTGGTGTGTGGTTTTCGGGGGGTGTTGTCTGGTTTGAAAAAGGTGCCTTAACTGTGTTTAAATATAGCATGCAACGCATGCATATTCTAAAATAATCAGGAGATAAAACTAATGGCACTAGCTAATGCACGTCATATTTTGGTCGAAACAAAAGAGCTGTGTAACAGCCTAAAGAATGAAATCAGTAATGGCACAGAATTTTCAGATCTGGCCGCGAAACATTCAAAATGCCCTTCGGGAAAACAAGGTGGAGATTTGGGTGAATTCGGTCCAGGGCAAATGGTCAAAGAGTTTGATGAAGTGGTCTTTAGTGCACCCGTTGGTGAAGTGCAAGGCCCTGTTAAAACGCAGTTTGGTTATCACCTGCTTGAAGTAACAAAACGTAGCGACTAGGCAAAGATGTAGACCTAATCGCTGGTAAAGGGAGCTGATAGGCTCCCTTTTTATTGCATATTTTGCGAGAGTAACACATGACAAATAGCGCTTCTCGCACCCGTTGGCATTCCATAAAAATGGCTGCTGAAAAGAGATTTGGTATTGTAATCATGTATTTTTCCGTTGCCTCGAGAAGTCACATGATACAACCCGCCGGCTAATTCTATTCTGAGTGGTCTTGCTATAAGTGGCAGTATTGCAACTTTTTTATGCTGTATTGCAAGACATACCCTGTTGCGCGCAGGGAGCCAAACTAAATGGCATTTGCGATCTTCTGGGTTATTCTTTAGAAAGTCGCGCAGTTGCTGCGCTTCTTTTGCAGGCGATCCAGTTTACGGGTTTCGCGTTTGATTATTGTTTTGTCTGTTGGTGCGGTATCGGCGTTCTTGTGTTTCTTCAACATCTGCGTGGCGGCAAGTTTCATTCTGTTGAGCTGGCGCTGACAATCGACGCGGGTGCCTGATTTTCGTCTCCTTGATCTGATCGGGGACATCCCCCACGATCAAGGATCGAAGATTTCTACGTCATTTGCAGCAAGATAAATCAGAGGGATGGAGCAAGATGCGGTTGGATCGGAGTGCCACCGCGTAACGTTTTAGTTCAATATGTATTGGAAAACACAACCCCGCGCCGTGTCGCCATGCTTCTACCCAATGCTTCCAGTTGGCTAGGATCCAGCAGGCTTGCTGCTTGCGGCAATAGCTGCGCATTCTCCAAGGTGATGTGACGGTCTTGCACGGTGATGAAATATTCCACCGTTTTAATATCTAACTCCTTCGCCCGGCCTTCTGCAATAGCAAGCAACAAAGGACGCAACTGCTGCCATGCCGTATCCAGCAGCTTGTGCTCGTCCAGCAAGCGCGCTATTAATTCGTGTATTTTTACGTTTGGGGTGGCGAGAAGGCGTGGAAATAGGTCTTGCTCTTCGTCATCATGGTGATTCTGCCCGGCGGTATCGAAATAGCGCAGAATGGCTTGCGCGGCTTGTTGTGCGGCCAAATCGCAGCCATGAGATGGCAGATGTTGCAGTAGCTTGCGTAGCGTGGCACACTGTGTCTGTATCTTGCTATGACACGCTAATAGCATTTCCAGCGGATTATCGAAACTGGGAACGGATGCACTACCCAATAATTCATTCATCTCGATTCCTTTGTATTACAAGCAATTACCAAGTCGTAAGTGCAACAGATCAAGCATTAACTTTACCATCAGGATTCCGCACATGCTTAATAGCCAGCTCGTATATCTCGACAAGGTCTTCTTCGCTGACGTCGATCACGCCATCCATTTGAGTCAGAGCCCATTCGATATCAGCCCGCTCGAGCTTGATATGATTGGGCTGAGAATATTTCTGTGGTGTGGGTTGGGGGATATGCCGTATCGGGTAATGTCGGTTAGGAATAAGATTGTGGATCAACAACGCCAGCACCAAGATAGTTACGATATTCACCAATACGATGCACACGACCCATGGCCAACCCATAAGGTGGAATTGCGCACTGAACAGTACTAACGTGATCGCCGTGGATGCCCCCGGCGGGTGCAGGCATTTCAGGGAATGCATCAGAAAAATCGCCAGCCCTACTGCACAGCCTGCGGCTACTAAAGGGTCACTGATGTGCTGGCTGCATAACCAACCTGCTAATGTCGATATTAAATGGCCGCCGATTAATGGCCATGGTTGCGCCATAGGACTATGAGGTGCAGCAAAAAGAAGTGCAGTAGAGGCTGCTATCGAACCCAACATAACAAATGGATAAATGGGCTGAGGCAGATATTTGAGCGCTAATCCCAAGAGCAGGATGGCAATGCCAGCAGTCAAGCCGCTGCGTACTTTCTCGGTGAACGAAATTGGCGCAACATGTGTCTTAAAAGACAGAATAAACTCTTTAAAATCCATTGTGTTAGGCTGCTCCTCTGGCTAATTGTAAAACGTGATGTTTGTGCATTGTGTTCAATAAAGGGTAAAGTATTTAGTCGTCAAACAAATTCACCAAACCGTCCAGCCCTACAAAGTTAAACGCATAATTGGCTTGCGCGAGTACTACCGGTTTGGCGTGATATGCGATGCTGACGCCAGCTTGCGCCATCATCTTGAGATCGTTGGCACCATCGCCCATAGCTATAGTCTGTTCCGCATTTAGTTTCAATTCATCACGGATATGCACCAACCAATCAGCTTTACCCTGTGCGTCTAGGATATGCCCGAGTACTTTTCCAGTCAATTTGCCGTTAATGATTTCCAATGTATTGGCATGTGCGAAATCGAGATCCAGACGTTGTTTCAAGCGGTCGGCGAAGAAGGTAAAACCACCTGACACCAGCATGGTCTTGATGCCGTGTTCTTTTAGTTTGGACAACATGATTTCGGCACCGTGATTGAGTTGCAGACGTTCGTCATACACGCGCTGCAATGCGCTTTCTTCCAGCCCAGCCAGCAACGCCACACGGCGACTCAGGCTCTCACCGAAATCTATCTTGCCGCGCATCGCGGCTTCGGTGATGGCCGCAACCTGTGGTTTAATTTGGAGCATATCGGCGACCTCGTCGATACATTCTATGGAAATGAGGGTGGAATCCATGTCCATCACTACCAGACCAAAATCTGATAAATGCTGGTTTGGGCGGACAAAGCCATAATCGAGCTGGTGTTCGTAACAATAGGCAGCAACGGCATCGTGCGGCTTGGCATCATACAGTCGGTAGGCGTGTGTTGAGATATGTTCAATACGTGATGCTGTGGTCAATCCGGAAAGGTGGTTAAGGTGGGCAGAGGCGATATTTTGGATGCTTTGGATAATGAAGTTCATGTGCTTATAGAGTGATATTTGCGCGTGATGAGTAATGGCGACTTGTTACTTCCTCGAAGGTAAGAGGGACAATGGTTGTAATGGAGCTAGGTAAGTTACGATAACTCATTTAAAAAATTCTTGATCGCCAACACACGCTGACTGACATCACCGTATTTTAATTCAAT
>JBDSEJ010000540.1:0-1949 GCA_039920105.1 Candidatus Nitrotoga sp.
TCGCTTTAATACTGTGCTTAAGTTCCGCTTTTTCTTCGGCCGCCCAAATAGCCAAACATTTTGTGCGTGGCAGCTTTCAGGAAATTGTTTCAGCCCGTGTTGGTAAACCTTTCATTATCAGTTTGTGGTCTCTTGATTGCATATATTGCCGCGACGATATGGTTCTGTTCGGCAAGTTATCAAAAAAATACAATGACCTTGATTTAGTGCTGATCGCCACTGAAACTCTTGAACAAGAGCAGGAAATTGCGCGCACGCTAAAAAAATATCCTTTGAAGAAAGCTGAATCTTGGGTTTTTGCTGACAGTTTCGTTGAGCGCTTGCGTTACGAAGTGGATACGCAATGGTACGGAGAGCTACCCCGCACTTATTTTTATGATGCACAAGGACAAGCCTTAGCACTAAGCGGAAAATTGGACTATGCTCAAGTGGAGAAATGGATACGTGGGAGAAAAAAAATAAATAAAAATATGAAAACAGAACTTTCAGCTATCACCAATCCTATTAAAAGCGAATAGGCCAGATATTAGAGGATACTTCGACCTATGCGGCAGTTAACACTGCCAAAGCAAACGGCTATTGGAGTTGATGCTATAGGATCGACAATTAAAAGGGGTGAAATCCGATCGAGCTAGGTTTGATGAATTCGTTTTTTTGATGGTTTTCTTCGATAGAGGCGGCAAGTAACTACATAAGTTTCAGCGTTGCGCCTTGAGCGATTCAAACGATCGCTCCTTGGTTAGCAGAAAACGCACGTTATTTAAGTTATTTAAATTATTCGTGACTAATAACTTTTAAAGCAAGTCTGCTTCGTTATGTTAACAGCCACAAAGCTCCTTACACAGTTTAAGGAGCTTCACCATGTTGCGATTTAGCTATGTAAATTGCGTGCTCTACGTATTTAATTCGTTGTGGCTCCGACGGCTTAAGGAGGAGAGCTTATCCCAGTAATAACAAAGCTTTGTTTTGCTTGACTCCACTGTAATGTTGCTGTTCTGCCAGAAGACGGGAAATCAGAGATTGTTGCTGTTTTGGAAATTCCCCTAGCAAATGCTTCTCCGCCTGATTGAACAGTATTGAATTGTCGAATTTCAAATACTTCCCCGTCAGCAAATGCTTTTATTGTGTGGGTTCCAGGAGAAAGGTCATTGTAATTATAAAGGAGAGAAAAACCGGTTTCAGAGCGCCCACAAAAGTTCAATGTATCATTTCGACTTGTTCCGCTACCAGCTTTCCCCAAAGGAATACCATCAATTTCAATGTTAATACTAGTTGCCGAGCAATGCCAGCCTGAGATGGCTCCAATGCCAGATTCTGTGCTGTCAACCACTGGATTTTCCAATAAACCTGTTGCAAAAGACAAAGGAGCTATTACTGTTAAAGCTACTGCTAATATTAATTGTTTCATGGAATTATTCCTCATTAGATTTTGTTACTTAATTTCACGTTTTAAAATACAATAAAATTTCTTTTTCCAAAATTGAATTAATTTTAGAATGCAATACATCCTGATAAGAAATCAATTTTGTTTACCTAAAATCACCTAATCCTAAGGTTGCATATGCTGAAGGCACCACAAAGATATTTCTGGTTTTTTGACATGGCAATGGCATACGATAGATTTTTAAATTCTTCATTATCTCCTTCATAAATATTAAATATTTATGAAGGTATATTAGTCGGTAAGTTCTTATATCCTATATTACAGCGCTGATGTTATTAAGCATAAGATAAATTATCTGTACGGTAACTAACATATTTACCCGGCCCCATAAAGAATAAAACTGTATATCCAACGCGCTTGCCCTAAAAAATCACTTAGAACTAGTGTAGTGCGTCACATATAATGCAACTTAATTGCGATTTCCGAGTCACAGGGTATGTGAGGAGGAAAGCATCATGCGAATTGCAGAAAAAGTTGAGTTAACTGAAGAGCAGCACAAACAGTT
>JBDSEJ010000541.1:0-2321 GCA_039920105.1 Candidatus Nitrotoga sp.
CGCCAGCGGAACGAAGTGCATGCCCGGTGCATTGAGATTCTCATCCACGGCGCGTCCGGTATGCACGCGATAAAAACCACCCACCACAAAATGATCGACCATATACACCACCGGCTCGGCTACTGCATCATTAATACTCTCAAAGGTATATACACCCTCCTGTACCAACACATCGGAAACATGCATACCTTCCTTTACCACAGACATTTTGTTGCGTTGTTTACGATTGAGGCTCCGTACTTCGCTCGCGTCCTTTACCGTCATGATACCCATGCCATAAGTACCGGCATCGGCCTTTACGATAACAAACGGGGCTTCCTTGACACCATATTCGGCATATTTCACTCGTATCTTCTGCAGAATGCTGTCTACATTTGTGGCCAAACACTCCTCACTGGCACTCTCCTTAAAGTCAACCTGACCGCAGCTGGCAAAATAGGGATTAATCAGCCAGGGATCAATGTCGAGTAACCGGCTAAACTCGGCCGCCACGCGGTCGTACGCGCTAAAATGCTGGGACTTCCGCCGTGTAGTCCAACCCGCCGCCAGCGGTGGAAGCGTAGTCTGTTCCAGATCTTTCAGTATGTCCGGCACCCCGGCGGAAAGATCATTATTGAGCAACACCACGCACGGATCGAATTTGTCCAGCACCAAGCGGTTACCTTTACGCTGTAAAGGTTCCAGCGTGAGCGCACTACCATTGGGCAGTATCAGTTTGGTGGGCTGAGTAATTTCCGGCAACATGCTGCCAATACGCACATTCATCCCCGCACGTTTAAGAATCAGGACGAGCTGGGCCACGTTTTGCATGTAAAACATGTTGCGAGTGTGGTTTTCGGGAATCAACAGTACACCGCGTGCGTCCGGGCAAATTTTTTCAATTGCACTTTGTGCAGAATGAACACACAACGGCAAAAAATCCGGGTTAAGGTTGTTAAATCCACCCGGAAACAGATTGGTATCAACCGGAGCCAGCTTGAAACCACTGTTGCGCAAATCCACCGAGGTATAGAACGGAACGGAGCGCTCTGCCCATTGCGAGCGAAACCAGTGCTCGATAGTGGGCTGTGCATCAAGCATGCGCTGCTCAAGATCAAGCAGTGGGCCATTCAGGGCAGTCGTAAGATGTGGAATCATAGTGTCTTTGTATGTGAACTTTAAGAGATAAATGCAAAGCAGGCATTGTAACTTAGCCGCCATGGCCGGTGTGAGCCGCACACATGATAGAATATGCGCCTTAATTTCAGAGTACGCCATGTTATCTACCGCTAATATCACTATGCAATTCGGCGCCAAGCCACTGTTCGAAAACGTATCCGTAAAATTTGGCGATGGAAATCGCTATGGCCTGATCGGTGCAAATGGCTGCGGCAAATCCACCTTCATGAAAATTTTGGGGGGTGATTTGGCACAAACCTCCGGCAATGTAATGCTGGACAAAGGCGAACGCCTTGGAAAACTGCGCCAGGATCAATTCGCTTTTGAGGACAATACCGTTTCAGAAGTAGTCATGATGGGACACACAGAAATGTGGGAAGTAATGGTGGAACGCGATGCGATCTATGCCAACCCGGATGCCAGCGAAGAAGATTATATGCACGCAGCCAACCTTGAGGCGAAATTCGCCGAATTCGATGGCTACACTGCCGAAGCGCGCGCGGGCGAATTACTGAATGGTGTGGGAATACCACAAGAACTGCACAGTGGGCTTATGCGCGCGATAGCACCGGGATTTAAATTGCGTGTGCTATTAGCCCAGGCACTGTTTGCCGATCCTGAAATTTTGTTGCTGGACGAACCGACCAACAACCTTGACATCAACACCATACGTTGGCTGGAAGGCTTGCTAAACGCCCGTAAAAGCACCATGGTAATCATCTCGCATGACCGCCACTTTCTGAACAGCGTATGTACCCATATGTCCGATCTGGACTACGGCAAAATCACCACTTTTCCCGGCAACTATGACAATTACATGCTTGCCTCTTTGACTGTGCGCACGCAACTTGCCACTGACAATGCCCGCGCGAAAGAAAAAGTTGCTGAACTAAAAGCTTTCGTGGCTCGCTTCTCTGCAAATGCATCGAAATCAACCCAAGCGCAATCCAGGGCTAAACAAATCGATAAAATTAAGATTGAAGAAATTAAGCCATCTACCCGTCAGTATCCATTCATCCGCTTTGAATATGATGAACGCGAGAAACTACATCGCATTGCGGTGGAAGTGCAAAAGATGAGCAAAGGTTTTGATCGCCCGCTATTTTCTAATTTTAATTTCCGTGTTGAAGCCGGTGAGCGCGTCGCCATCATCGGCCCCAACG
>JBDSEJ010000542.1:0-11579 GCA_039920105.1 Candidatus Nitrotoga sp.
GCCAATTCGATAATCCTGTTACCGTCGCTACGCTCCTCGAACAGATGCAACTGACTGGCAAGCGTATCGCGCTGGAACGCAACGGTGAAATCTTGCCGCGCGGACAATTCAACCAACAACTGCTGGCCGATGGCGACCGACTTGAAATCGTTGTCGCGGTCGGTGGCGGTTAATCACGGAACACATTAATGAACAAAGATACACTGCTCATCGCGGGCAACAGCTATAACTCACGCCTGTTAATAGGCACCGGCAAATACAAGGATTTTGCTGAAACGCAGGCAGCGGTAGAGGCCAGCGGCGCCGAGATCATCACCATCGCTATCCGTCGCAGCAACATCGGGCAAACTCCAAACGAGCCGAATCTGCTGGACATTTTGCCGCCATCGAAATACACCCTGCTGCCCAACACGGCGGGGTGCTACAGCGCGGACGACGCCGTGCGCACGCTGCGACTCGCACGCGAGCTGCTGGACGGGCACAGTCTGGTCAAACTGGAGGTGTTGGGTGATCCGCAATCGCTTTATCCGAATGTGGTGGAGACCCTCGCCGCTGCAAAAACGCTGGTGGCGGATGGTTTTCAGGTAATGGTGTATACCTCGGATGACCCCATTATCGCAAAACAATTGGAAGACATTGGCTGTGTCGCCATCATGCCGCTGGCTTCATTGATCGGCTCCGGTATGGGCATCCTCAATCCGTTGAATTTGCAGCTCATCATGGATCGCGTACAAGTGCCGGTTATTGTGGATGCGGGAGTGGGCACTGCCTCAGACGCGGCCATCGCCATGGAGCTCGGTTGTCATGGCGTGTTGATGAATACCGCCATTGCCGCCGCACAGCAGCCGGTATTGATGGCCGCTGCCATGAAGCAGGCCGTGGAGGCTGGCCGCATGGCCTTTCTGGCCGGACGCATGCCAAAAAAATTGTATAGTGCTTCTCCCAGCTCACCGACCAGCGGATTAATAAGTTGATGCCGCAACGCTTCTCACACATTCGCAGCTATGTGTTGCGTCAAGGGCACATCTCCAATGCGCAACAGCGTTGCCTCGATACGCTCCTGCCGATCTATGGCATTCCCTACCTTTGTCAACCGCTGGACTTGGAAAATGTCTTCGGCACAAATGCAACTAACATCCTTGAGATCGGCTTCGGCATGGGCGAGACCACTGCCGCCATCGCCCAATCGCATCCGCAAAATAATTATCTTGCCCTTGAGGTTCACACCCCGGGTGTGGGTAGTTTGCTCAAACTGATTGAAGAATTGGGTTTGAAAAATATTCGCATCGTCCAGCATGATGCAGTTGAAGTGCTGCGCGATATGCTGGCCGATGATGTGCTGGACGGTGTCCATATTTATTTCCCCGATCCTTGGCACAAGGCACGCCACAACAAGCGCCGCCTTATTCAGCCTCCGTTTGTGGCGCAACTGGTGAAAAAAATAAAACCGGGCGGGTATATTCATGTCGCGACTGATTGGCAGGATTACGCTGAACAGGTTCTGACAGTAATGAGCGGCGAAACATCACTGGAAAATACCGCGACTCATTACGCTCCGCGCCCGGCTTATCGCCCGCTTACTAAATTTGAACAGCGCGGGCTGCGTCTTGGTCATGGTGTTTGGGACTTGGTGTTCAAAAAACTCTAATCAAAATTCGTTAGTCATCACGGGCGGACAACTCCCCAAAGCCTTACTTGCGCAAAAAAATCTGCAGCAAGTCATTCAAAAAACGCCGCCCCAACTCGGTCGGTGCGATGCGCTGCAGATCACGCTCCAGCAGGCCTCGTTTCACAGCCTGCTCCAGCTCACTACGAATCAATAGCAAAGACAAGCTGGTACGCTCGGCAAATAAAGTATCAGCAAAGCCATGATTCAACCGCAATGCATTCATCATGAACTCAAACGGCATATCTTCGCGCTTCACCATATGTTCGGTCTGTACCGGCAAGCCTTGCGCTACCTGTTTTAGATAGGCCTGCGGTTGTTTATAGCGTACCTGTCGCAGCACCTTGTCCGGAAAGCTCAGTTTGCTGTGCGCGCCCGCGCCTATGCCCAGATAATCACCAAACTGCCAATAATTCAGGTTATGTAGTGCCTGTTTTTTTGGCTGTGCAAACGCCGAGGTTTCGTAATGCTGATAGCCGTGCACACTGAGTATTTGTTCAATATCCTGCTGCATGGCGCTGCACAGATCATCGTCCGGCAAGGGGGGCGGATAACGGTGAAAAAGTGTATTCGGTTCCAGCGTAAGGTTGTAGCAGGACAAATGTTGCGGTGAAAATTCCAGTGCGGCATGCACATCCTGCGCCGCTTCCGCCTGCGTTTGCTGCGGCAAGCCGTACATTAAATCCAGATTAATATTGTCAAATTGCTGCTGTGCGATTTCTACTGCCCGCCGCGCTTCGGAAGCATCGTGAATACGCCCAAGCGCCTTGAGGTGATTGTCGTTGAAACTCTGTATGCCAAGCGATAACCGATTTACACCCGCATCACGGAAGCCTGCAAACTTGTCTGCCTCCACGGTACCTGGATTTGCTTCCAGCGTAATTTCCGCACCATGATCCAGCGGCAACAACATGCGTACTGCAGAGAGAATTTGCTCCATAGCCTGGGCAGAAAACAGGCTGGGCGTGCCACCACCGATGAAAATGGTGTACACCTTGCGTCCCCATATTTGGGGCAGAGCCAGCTCCAGATCACGTATTAACGCAGCTACATATTCCTGCTCTGGCAGAGACTCGCGCGCCTCATGCGAGTTAAAATCACAATAAGGGCATTTACGCACGCACCAAGGAATATGGATATATAAAGCCAAAGGTGGCAAAGCTTTAAAACTGACCCCTTGCGTCGTGGAGTCTAGTGGGTGTAAAAGGTTAATATTCATGGATAAGATAAGCTCAACTGAGAGGATAAATATGGAACAGGCAAATTTTGCAGCAGGGTGTTTCTGGGGCGTGGAAGCTGCATTTCGGCTGCATCCAGGCGTGCTTGAAACGAGCGTTGGATACACTGACGGCAATACCGTCAATCCAACTTATCCGGAAGTATGCACTGGCAACTCTGGCCATGCCGAGGCGGTACAAATTACTTTCGATCCGGCACAGGTCAGCTACACACAACTATTGGATATTTTCTGGCAATGCCACGATCCGACACAGCGCAATCGCCAAGGGCCAGATGTCGGCACACAATACCGCTCAGCAATTTTCTTTCATTCACCGCAACAAGAAACCGCTGCCATCGCCTCAAAATCACAACAAGAAAAAAGTGGACGGTTCGTCAAACCGATCGCCACTGAAATTGTAGCTGCTTCGGCTTATTATCTCGCCGAGGATTACCACCAGCAATATCTTGAAAAACGCGGACAAGCACATTGTCATTAGAAATGGCGGCGCGGATAGCTTCAGCTGCTATTGCACGCCGTTGGAGTGCCTGTGAGCTGTGCGCAACGCCATCATTCTTTAGGTTCCTCTGTTAGCAGCCTTTGTAGCAGATTATGCAGTGCCTTTGCACGATGGCTGATCTGCGCCTTCTCGTCACGGCTTAATTCCGCGCTCATTTTATTGAGTTGCGGCAACCAGAATAGCGGGTCGTAACCAAATCCCCCGTCCCCGAGCAACTGTTGCGCAACTTCGCCATGCCATTCACCTTCCGCAATAAGCGGCTGCGGATCGTCCGCATGGCGCACCAGCACAAGTACACAATAATAATACGCACGCCGGTCAACCACGCCTTGCATTGCTTGCAACAGCTTTTCATTGTTGCGCGTATCAGATTTGGGTTCGCCCGCATAACGCGCGGACTGAACACCCGGTGCGCCGCCCAAACCAACCACGCATAGCCCTGAGTCATCCGCCAGTGCCGGCAGGCCACTGATTCGACTGACATGACGCGCCTTGGCCAGAGCATTTTCAATGAAAGTGCAATGAGGCTCTTCAGCCTCGTCAATGCCCAATTGCGCCTGCGTAAGTATCTCGATGGGGAGTGACGCAAGCGTTAACTGCAACTCGCGCAACTTACCCGGATTGTTGGTGGCAATAACCAGTTTGTTCACGGTGAGTTACTCCTCTAGTAGCGCCGCGCGCTGCATGTCAATTAATTGAGCGATGCCGGATTGCGCCAAATTGAGCATGGCATCCATCTCAACACGGCTGAATGCATGGCCTTCTGCCGTACCCTGCACCTCTATGAAATGCCCTGCACCGTTTATCACCACATTCATATCAGTATCACATTCGGAGTCTTCAGCGTAGTCAAGATCAAGCACCGGCATACCCTGATAAATGCCCACCGAAATCGCAGCGACGAAATCACGTAAAGCATTTTCTTTGATCAACCCTTGTTTGATTAATCCACTAACGGCATCGTGCAAGGCGACAAAAGCACCGGTAATACTGGCAGTGCGCGTACCGCCATCGGCCTGGATCACGTCGCAATCGACCTGGATGGTACGCTCGCCCAATTGCTTCAAATCCACCACAGAGCGCAAACTCCGTCCGATCAAACGCTGGATTTCCTGAGTGCGCCCAGACTGTTTGCCCTTGGCTGCTTCGCGCGCCATGCGGCTACCGGTAGAGCGCGGCAACATGCCGTATTCCGCCGTAACCCACCCCTCACCGGAGCCCTTTTTATGCGGCGGCACACGCTCTTCCACGCTGGCGGTGCAAATCACTTTCGTGTCGCCGCATTCGATCAGCACCGAACCCTCGGCATGCTTGGTGTAATGACGCGTGATGAGAATGGAACGAAGCTGATCAGATTGCCGCTGGCTGGGACGCATAAAAATAATCCTAAAAATGAAATGGCACGCATTATAGCGTGCGCCACTGCGGCCATCAGAATTAGTCCGGCACGACTACTGCAGACCCGTTTTGAATTTTATATAACAAAATTCACTATCTGCAATCGTCATATAATGCAAATACTGTAGCCCAATTCATCTTTCCAGAAAACCGTAACAAGGCATCAATAAGCAACGGCCTTGATTTAAAGTTGAAATTGGGTTGAATAACCACCCAAACTATATTATCTGGAGTCCCAATGATTTTTAGCATGACCGGCTTTGCCACTGCCGCAACAGAACTCGACACCGGATCGCTTGCAGTGGAACTGCGCGCGGTCAATCACCGTTACCTCGACCTCCAGATACGTATGCCAGACGAGCTGCGCATGCTGGAGCCCATGTTGCGCGAGACCCTTGCTGCGCAACTGACGCGCGGCAAGGTTGAATGCCGCATCGGCTTCACCGCACGGCCATCCGTACAGAATCCGGCGCAGCTCAATCAACTCCTTGTACAACAACTGTCTCAATGGAGCGAAGAAGTGAAGGCCATCTTGCCCGAAGCAAAGGGCTTGAGCGTAGCCGATGTATTGCGTTGGAATGGCGCGCTGCTAAGCGCCTCGTTACCTACCGACACGCTGCAAACCATGGTGCCCGAACTACTGCAACAAGTGCTGCAAGAATTCACCGCAGCACGCGGACGTGAAGGTGACAAACTACAAGAATTTCTGTTGCAGCGCATAGAGCAAATCGAAACCTTATGCGCCCTGGTCTCACCGCGCATCCCGACGGCAATTGCGGCGTATGAAGAAAAACTGGTCGCGCGTTTGCGTTTAGCGCTGCAAACGGGAGAAGATGAACGCGTGCGGCAGGAAATCACACTGTTCGCCAGCAAAATTGATGTGGATGAAGAATTGTCACGCCTGCAAACGCATCTGGTAGAAATGAAGCGAGTGCTGGTCAAAGGCGGCACAGTAGGCAAGCGGCTGGATTTTCTGATGCAGGAACTACACCGCGAGGCGAACACGCTAGGCTCAAAGTCCGTCGATGCAGAAGTATCCCGTGCCTCCATGGAAATGAAGTTATTGATTGAACAGATGCGTGAGCAGATTCAGAATTTGGAATGATGAATCGTGATGCGCAGCATGTCACGCTGGCGCAAAGACTGAATACGGAAAGCCGCAAGCTCCGGTAGAGCAGTGCCAGGAATTGCATTTTTGTGCAGGAATTTATGACGTAGTAACATGTGCAGCGGCAACTTCCTAGGAAGCGGTGAGACTACACGCTGAGGCAGGTTGAGAGCCGAAACTGTAGCCCCTCGTTTTTGAACTTGTTAGCTGGCCAGCTAAAACCTTTGAATTAGCTATAATGCCGGACATTAAAATCGGACAAGATTATGCTCACAAGACTTCATATTAATGGGTTTAAAAATCTTTTAAATGTAGAAATTGCGTTTGGCCCATTTACTTGTATCGCTGGCACTAATGGCGTAGGCAAATCTAATTTATTCGATGCAATAATGTTTTTGAGGGATTTAACTGACTACTCACTTACGGAAGCTGCTGCGCGGGTACGTGATCCAGCAGGAAGATCTGGTGATCTGCGAGCAATTTTTCACCAAACGGCTTCTGAGCCTATTCAGGAAATGTCATTTGAAGCAGACTTTGTTGTATCTAAGAATGTCATTGATGATTTTGGAAGGCAGGCAGCTCCATCAACAACATTCTTGAGATATCACTTGACGCTGAAATACGTTCCAAAAAGTTTGACCACTTTAGAGCGCATTGAAATTGTTAAAGAAAAATTAACTTACGTTCAAAAAGGCCATGCGCGTAGATTACTTGGTTTTCCGCATAGCCCATCATTTCGTGAATCAATTATTTTTGGGAGCCGATCTACAGATTTAATTTCAACTAAAATCGAAGATAGTCAATCAATCATTAATCTTCATCAAGACGGCAGCCAAGGAAGACCATTCCGTGTCCCTGCCGCGACGTCACCCAAAACTATTCTTGGCGGCATCAATACTGATTCACATCCTACCGTGCTGGCCGCACGCCGTGAGATGCAGTCTTGGGCGTTGCTACAGCTTGAACCTACCGCACTCAGACAGCCGGATAATTTTTCTGCTGAAGCAAAGGTAAGTTCTAATGGCGCGCATTTACCTTCAACTTTGTTGAGGTTAGATGCTACATCGCATGTCGCTAATCAGTTGGCAACTTTGATACCGGATGTTAAGTCTGTCAGCGTGGATCAAGACGAGGGGCGCAGACTTAATACACTGGTCGTAACCAGTAGAGATGGAGTGGGTCATCCTGCTCGTTCTTTATCCGACGGTACGCTGAGATTCTTGGCTCTTTGTGTAATGAGTGCCGATCCTGATGCGGGAAGATTACTTTGCCTTGAAGAGCCAGAAAATGGCATACACCCTTCCAGAATTCCTTCGATGCTGAAGTTGCTCGAATCAATTGCAGTCAATCCTCAAGAAGCCGCAGACCCGGGAAGTAATCCTTTACGACAAGTAATTATCAATACTCATTCACCTAGCATTGTTAGTTCACTAGAAGACGACACGCTAATCATTTCTCGCTCGGTAAGAGAACATGGTTCGACAGTAGCCGAGTTCTGCTGTCTTGAGGGAACGTGGAGAGCAAAGCGGGAAGAGTCGCTTGTTAAATCAATGCGGGTGATTTCAAAATCGGATTTGATCACTTATTTGACCGATGAGCCAATAGTTGCACCAATATTGGCGAAACGCGATGATATAGTGACCGTAAGAGAGCGTGCCAAACAATTGGGGTTATTTGACTATGTTTCGAGCGTTTCGAAATAATGGACTTAACCTACACCTTGATAACTGATGGATCGTCAGACAGGGTGTTAATTCCTGTAATCAATTGGGCGCTGGATCAAATTGATGGTGTCAGATACAACTCGCAGCATGCTGAGGTCACATTAAGACCTAGTGTTGGTCTATTCCTCCGTGCAGAATCAGCCATTAAGTATTATGAATGCGATATTTTGTTTGTACATCGCGATGCGGAATCACTTTTGATGAAAAGTCGAATTGAAGAAATTAAAAACCAACTTGTCAAGTTAGATAAGCCATACATTCCTGTAGTACCCATCCGCATGACTGAAGCTTGGCTGCTTGTTGATGAGCAAGCAATCAGATCAGCCGCAAGCAATCCAAATGGTAAAGTAAAGTTAAATTTGCCTGAAGTGAACAATCTGGAAGGACTTTCTGATCCTAAGAATGTATTGTTTGAAAGTCTTAAATTGGCTAGTGAACTTCCACCTGGGCGATTGCGTAAATTTCGACCTGAAACTTGTCGCCACAGAGTTGCGGAATTAATAAGTGACTTTTCTCAATTGAGAAATCTTTCCGCATTTGTGCAGTTTGAAAATAGTCTTAGTGAAAGCATACAAGCTTTGGCTGGGTAAGTGGCTATGCTAAACCAAGCTTGCCTGAAGCATATGATTATTACCAAAGGCATTGGAGCCCGGTAGGTCGGGTTAGCGCAGCGTAACCCGACGATTTACTCTTTCGAATTGCCGTTATTCGAAAAAGACCAAACAATGAGATACCGGCGCGCATTCGTTTCGGTTGGCTCATTCTTCTTCACATTGGTGAAGGAGAAGCGGCGACCGTTATTTGCATCGGGGGAAGCTGTGGATGTCTTGCGCGGTGCATTTCGCTCGGTGCGCTCCACTCGCCCTTTTGTGCTTGATGCGATATTGATTTTTACCCGATCACTTGCATTGCATTTGGACATTGCCACCTGGCGACGCGGATTTTTCCACTCGCTGGCGGCTGGTTAAAACATGGTTAACCAAGCATTGTGATCCGGCGTTACGTCCCGCACCAAGCGCTTTACAGACGAGAAGGCAGGAGCAGGCGTTATGGCAGCATCGTTACTGGGAACACATGCTGCGAGACGAAGCCGATTTCGAGCGCCATGTTGAATACATCCATTACAATCCGGTGAAGCACGGGTATGTGGCATCGCCGTTGGAATGGCCGCATTCCAGCTTCCTGCGATATGTCGAGGCTGGGATTTATGAGGCGGGCTGGGGGCAGGGGCAGATGGATTTTGAGGATATTGGGCATGAATGAGGGAATGTCGGGTTACGCTACGCTAACCCGACCTACAGGCTTGGCGGTAGTTGATTTGCCGCCAATGGATGATGCGCTCAAAGCCCAAACCAGTGACGTGGCCTGCTCTCTCACCCGAAAGCTGACATTCCACGGCAAGAAGGCACCGCCTCTGCCACCCGCTTAGCTCAAACTAGAACTTTCATAGAGGAAAAATACTATGAGCACTTACCCGAGAACATTTTCCCATATTGGCATTTCTGTCCCAGATGTAGAAAAGGCGTCGAAATTTTATAGTGACGTTATGGGTTGGTATCACATCATGGAGCCAACTGTTATTACCGAAGAATCAAATACGCCGATCGGCCAAATGTGTATTGATGTTTTTGGAAGCGGCTGGGGTTCTTTTAAAATCGCCCATATGTCTACCGGAGACAAAATCGGTGTTGAAATGTTTGAGTTTAAAAACAACGAGACTCCGAAGGAATTTGAATACTGGAGAACAAGCACGTTTCATTTTTGTGTTCAGGATCCCGATATAGAAGGGCTTGTAGAAAAAATTGTAGCTCACGGTGGTAAACAAAGAATGCCGATACGCGAATACTATCCAGGCGTGAAACCCTACAAAATGTGTTACGTGGAAGATCCTTTTGGTCTGATCTTTGAGATTTATTCGCACAGCTATGAATTAACTTATTCACAAGGTGCTTATTGAAAGTTAACAAATCGTTCAATGTGGCCACTTTCAGCGGCGCATTAAATAAACGTTGACGCTGTAGAAAAACTCCTTTTGAACGATTTCAGCTCAGACTTTCCACCTGAAACGCTTCCGTTTCAACATCAATAATTAGTCATGGTTTCTGTTGCGGAGAGTGTGAGTAATTGCTTTGCCGGGTAGGTTAAACGGTAAGCTTTACTGAGGTGTTATCGCCTTTTCTACTGCGCATATTCATGATGCGTCCTTAAGTGCTCGCGATGCGCATTTTCATTTTTTCAGTGCAACCTTCTCCGCCTTTTTGGTTTGTTACCCTTGTCGTAAATAGGGTCGGGTAAAAATTGCCTTTTCAGGTCAACAGCAAGTCACCGGAGGCTGGTGACAATGTTTTTGTAGCGCGCCATATCCGTCTCCGAAATTTACATTTCGCGCTACCTTGATATTTGATTTGGTTCACGGCACGATGCGATCATGAAGATACTTTTTCTACGGCCTCGTTAGATTCAAAATAATTAATATAGGTATAACTCAATGAGTAAAATTGCAATTGTTCAGGAGTCTCCTGTATTACTGGATCGAAAAAAAACGATTAAAAAGGCTGTTCAATTAATCGAGCAAGCTGTCTCAGCCAATGCCAAGTTAGTTATCTTTCCAGAAGCTTTTATTTCTGGTTATCCCGCCTGGATATGGCGACTTCGCCCAGGTGGCGATCGGAGAACGAGTGAAAAGCTTCATTCACTTTTACTAAACAGTTCTGTTGATATTGATGCTGGTGATCTCAAGCCACTTTGTGATATTGCCAAAAAAAAAATTACTATTATTTGTGGTCTTAACGAACGGGATGGGAAATTAAGCAAGGCAACACTTTACAACACAGTCGTAACAATTAGTTCAGAAGGAAATATTGTTAATCGACATCGAAAACTAATGCCAACAAATCCTGAGCGTATGGTATGGGGTTTTGGAGATGGCTCTGGTTTAAAAGTAGTAGATACGTCGGTAGGTAGAGTTGGAGCACTTATGTGTTGGGAAAACTATATGCCGCTGGCTAGATACGCTCTCTATTCACAGGGCATTGAAATTTATATAGCACCCACATACGATATGTGGGGAGGATTGGCTAGGGACAATTCAATTTATTGCGCGAGAAGGGCGTTGCTGGGTAGTAAATAGTGGCGTTGCCCTCACCAATAACGACATCCCAACTGATTTTCCTGACAGAGAAACTTTAATCCCCGTCACTGAAGAGTGGATAAACCCGGGTGACTCCGTAGTGGTTGCGCCAGGTGGAGAAATAATTGCGGGCCCTATGCGGAATGAAAAAGGTATTCTTTACGCTGAAGTGGATTTAGAACGAGTTGCTATATCTAAACGAGACCTTGATATTACTGGACACTATTCCAGGCCGGACATTTTTACTCTCAATGTCAATATTCAGCCGCAAAGCCCAATTAAGTTTAATCAGTCATGAATCTAACGAATAAGGTTAGACAGTGATCGCATAGCCAGCCACAATCTAAACCGTTTGCTGGACTGAACCGGCGGAAATGAATTGGGAGCGAATTGCCGCTCAAAAGCGTGGAACCAGCCAAGGTGGTTGGCAAGATAGTGTGTAGCGATACCGCGAAACTTGTACACCCAGCCTTTGAACACACGTCGCCCCGCCAGCAAAACGCCCCTCGATCATCATGGTAACTGGCGGCTGCGCATCCAGCGCTGCCAGTTCGATGGCGACGATTTTGCGCTACACCAGCGTCAGTTGCCGGAGCGTTACGGTGATTTGCATCAACTCGAATTTCTTCATCCTTGGCTCCCGGCTAGCTTGGCGTAGTTGCGTCAAGCCAACCGGGATCTCCTGCACCAGGCTCTCCAGATGAGCCATCAAGATTTTTAGTGAACAATGCCATACATTTTTCATAGTGATAAAACTTCACCCATAATGCGGCAACGATTTTCTATTCCTGTCGAGCGAGACTTTTGTTTATTT
>JBDSEJ010000543.1:0-3994 GCA_039920105.1 Candidatus Nitrotoga sp.
CTAGTTCTGGCACGGAGAAGAGCGAGTAAAATCAGGTAAAAATAGGATGAACGAAATAAGGTGCCATTTGTCAATTCATGGTAGCAGGGGATGCGGCCACTGACCAACATACACAACGGACAGTACCCCAAATTCTGTATGTGAACCAGTTAACAAAAATAATGACACTTTCAAAAATACTAAAACTTAAGTATTCTCAAGGAGCTTAATATAAAAATATCAATAATGCGCATGTTGAGTAAATATAAATACATTATTAGAATGTAAAGTTACGAAATGCAATTTTTAAACTCAATAACTATCAATACAATTATTGGAATCTAAATTATTCAAGAAGGAAATTATTTATGAAAAAATCAATTCTGTTTCTAACAACATTATTATTTATGACCACTGCGAGTGCAGATAACGCCAGAAAAACAGTTGATGAGCTAAAAGCGAAATTTACAACAATGGGCGAACCTAGAATAGAAGGAGTAGAAAAATCTGGAAATATAATTGCTCCAGTAATTTATTTCGGAAAACAAAAAATTAATAATACTTTTAGTGTTGTTGATGAAATCAAAAAGACGTCTGGTGCCTATTCTACGGTATTTGTTAAAGATGGCGTTGAATTTATTAGGGTTAGTACAAACGTATTAACCCCTAAAGGGGTTCGCGGTGTTGGAACTAAACTTGCTCATAACAAGGCTTATGAAGCTGCGATTAAGGGTGAAGTATATTGTGGAGACATCGATATTTTGGGTAATTCTTTCTACACTTGTTATGATCCAATTAAAGATAAAACGGAAAAAGTTATCGGTATCTATCTTATTGGATTTAAAAAATAATGATGAAATTTAATTTTAAGTAAGCTGTTAAAATTTTCGAGCTCGCTCAAATACTATAGCAACAGGGATCAGAATGGACTCTGATTTATTCATTTAAACTTAATTTAAAGTAAAGTTGTGACCGTGTAACTTAGAACTCAAAACGAAATAAAGTTAATTCCATTTAAGTAGTTATACTGCATTATGCAACTGCATTATACAAATTTAATAAAATTAATGTAACATTTTATGCTAGCCAAACATAGAAAATCCCTCGGCTATGCTGGGGTGGCAGAAGAAGTTTGACATCGATAGAAGAAGGGCACCTGATGCCTGATCATGTGCAATGTACATATCCATTCCACCGAAATATTCTGTATCGCAAG
Source organism: Candidatus Nitrotoga sp. (assembly GCA_039920105.1). Taxonomy (GTDB): domain Bacteria; phylum Pseudomonadota; class Gammaproteobacteria; order Burkholderiales; family Gallionellaceae; genus Nitrotoga. The sequence goes on from JBDSEJ010000543.1 coordinate 1,196, forward strand.
TCCTCTGGTAAATCAAAGGGAAAAGCGCAATGAGCGTATACGGTGATCGCAAGCATAATTTTGTAAGACAATGTTTTTGGGCGAGAGGGAATTTTGTGTCAACGGTACGCCGAGATGAGGAGTTGATCCGGCAGTAAATTCGACACCAAGATGAAGTGGGCATGCACTTGGAGCAGATGCACCTAAGGTGGCCAACAAGTGAAGGGGCCACGAAAGCGGCTCCTTTAAGCCGCTTTGAGCGGATTACAAATTAAAGGCTCCCAGCTTTGCCGGGAGATAGTTGCTTATTGTATGAATATGTATCAGCATCGGATTACATTATATCTGACTATGGGTGCTGATCACTCTTGAGAAAATAAACGACAATTCAGATACTTAAAGTTGTAAATTAGTTTCACAGTCTAAGCAAATGAACGAGCCCTCTGAAGAACTCAATTTTCCGACAACACTCTGTGTTGACATGGACGCAAGATTCTGCGACTTCGCAACTCAACTTAATCAAGATTATATGCGCCAAGCCAATCTCATCAAGATTGACTTAAGGAATATCGATGTCGAAAAAGTCTACATAGTCAGAGCTCTCAGGATAGATAGACGATCTAGACTGTGCAAAGTTGACAGAAAAAACTGGATTGTAGAATTCTGTTGCCCCCAAGGTGCAAGGCAGCCAAATTTTGCGGGAAAATATACTTATAGCCCTTCATTATCGCGGCAAGCTTAGGAATGTTTTGCTTGCTGATAGCCAGATTTCCGGACCTTTGATCTACTTTCAAATTAATTTTTAATAAACAAATGCGCCTAGGTAAAATTATCAGACCACTAACTGTAATCAAATGATTGCAGTTAGGTTCAACAGACTGCTTTCATCAAAATGACAACAACCATAAGCAAGAACAGGTATAATGTTTTATTAAATAGATAGATAGATTAAAAATCCATTGATTGCCATTTTGATGGGTAGTCGCACTGATTGGGAAATCATGCAGCAAGCTGCGTGCCTTTTGCATGATTTTGGTGTGGCCTACGATGTACGCGACAACTCCTCGCACCGCTCACCTAAACCATTGTTAATTATGTTCTGGAAATGAGTGAGCAGGGAGTACGATGTTTCATCGCCGGTGAGGGTGGTGCGGCGCATTTTGCTGGCGTAATTGCTGGTCAAACTACTCTGCCAATGCTGGCTTGTTTGCAATAGCAACGTTCGCTCAAAATGATACAGAGTTGGTCAAGCGTCTCATTTCATTCCGCAAACAGCAGGCCGAAGCAGTTTCGGCGATCAAGCTACCATCATTAAATTAAATATAAGGGGAACCCTATGTCCGTATTACTCGAATCCAATTTAACCAGCTTACCATTATTGCACCGCGGCAAAGTGCGCGATATTTATGAAGTGGATGATGAACGCCTTCTAATTGTACAAACTGACCGTTTATCTGCGTTTGATGTTATTTTACCAACTCCAGTTCCAGGAAAGGGTCAAGTTCTCACTACTTTATCCAATTTCTGGTTTAATAAGCTTAATCACGTTCTCCCTAACCACCTTACCGGTATTAAGCCAGAATCGCTTGTCGAAACGGATGAAGAACGCGCACAGTTAGCTGAACGAGCCTTCGTAGTGAAACGATTAAGACCTGTGCCAATTGAGGCCATCGTGCGCGGCTATCTGGTCGGTTCCGCATGGAAGGAATACCAAGAAACTGGCATGGTGTGCGGCATTAAATTACCTGCCGATTTACAGGAGGCGCAAAAGCTGTCGCAGCCCATATTTACACCTTCAACCAAAGCGGCAGCAGGTGAACACGATGAAAACATTTCATTCGAGCAGGCTGTAAAGCTACTGGGTACACCGCGTGCGAATGCAGTGCGTCATGCCGCCTTGTCGCTATATTCTCAAGCAGCGGAATATGCGGCCACCAAGGGGATTATCATTGCTGATACCAAATTTGAATTTGGAGTAGATTCATCCGGGAAAATGTATTTAATTGATGAAGTGTTGACACCTGATTCTTCGCGACTCTGGCCAGCTGATCAATACAATGTGGGTCACAACCCGCCTAGTTTCGATAAGCAGTTCGTGCGTGACTGGTTGGAGGCTTCTGGCTGGAACAAACAATATCCAGCACCGAAAATTCCTACCGACATAATCGAAAAAACTGCGGAAAAGTATCACGAAGCAGTGCGACTATTGATGGATACATAGCCCATTTTTCAGCAAGAAGCATTTAAAACTACGCTGGAGTTTAGTAATGTAATCTCCAGCGTTAATTAGAGCATAGTATTGTGATATCCCCATAGCAGGGTATGCATATGCTTATCGAAATATTAGTCACTTTAACTCGAAGTTTATTATTGGCGAAAATTTAATTGATCACGCCGAGAATGGCACGCTCAAAATCTTGGATGGTGTTGTACTTGCTACACTAAAGGTGGAATTGCTGTACCCATACAAGGTAATTACTGAGCTACAATGCACGGCTAATGCATCAAGGTATAACTTAGCCAGAATATTTTATCTCGCTATCAGTTATTCCCTTTACTCATCAAAAATATTGCATTAGTTCCGCACATGTGTCCATCGTAAAAATACAGCCATCTATAACCGGTTTATGAAGTCACCAGTTATTTAACTTAATTATCTGCGATTCAAGGTTTAAATTATTGAGGTGCTAACGGATTGAGTAGAACAACCATTAAAAAATTCAACCAGCGAATGCTTTCACTGGTCGAACATATCGGCCTATTAGTCATAGCCATTGCCACAGTATTTGCCATGGCGAGCGAAACCATGATTATGGTACG
>JBDSEJ010000544.1:0-1932 GCA_039920105.1 Candidatus Nitrotoga sp.
AGAGGCAGACAACAGTACTGCCTGATCATTTGCTTGCGCCAACCCATGTGCAAACAACCACTCGCGAGCTTGTGCGAAGCAAGCTTGGGTACCCCTTCCAGCACCGGGCTCGCTGGCAAGAAGCGGCGAAATGCCGCGTACCAGTGCAAGACTTCTATACAACCGCACAGAATCCGCAATCATGACAAGCGGCGCTTGTGGGCGGAAGCGGGCAATCGATAGCGCTGCCTCTGCGGAGTGAACGGAAGCAATGATGGCCTTCGCGCCGATGCGGGCAGCCAGCAGACATGCCGCAAAGCTCAGCGCATCTCCTGCTTCGCTAGGTGTCGTAACCATTTCCATCGAATTCAATCGGTGCCGCGCCATGCGGTCGCCATATTCGCTCTCAGTCGCGGTAAGCACACGCTGAAGAAAACGCACTGCCGGAACCGGAAACTCTCCAATGGCCGTCTCGGCTGAAAGCATTACTGCATCCGTCCCGTCAAGCACCGCATTGGCAATGTCCGTGGCCTCGGCACGGGTGGGGTATTCACGCTCTACCATCGATTCGAGCATTTGCGTTGCGGTAATCACGGGTCGCCCGTGAGCATTCGCCGCCGAAATAATGCGCTTCTGCACAATCGGTATCTCGGCAAGATTGGTTTCGACGCCAAGATCGCCGCGCGCCACCATCACCCCGTCGGAGGCTTCCATAATCGCTTCAAGATTAACGAGCGCCCGGCGCTTTTCTATCTTGGCTATCAGTAGTGGCTTGACCCCGGCCCCGGAGGGAAAACATGATCGTACTCGCACGATATCGTCGGCCGATTGCACGAATGAAACACCAACCCATTCGACCTCTTGCGAAACTGCGAATGCGAGATGCCTCCGATCCTCCTCGGTTGGCACCAGCGGGCTAGCGGCAGAATCCGGTATATTAATGCCAGAGCCGGAGCGAACGGTGCCGCCGACGAGCACTTCGCACACGGCCCGGGTTGGATTTTCAGCAATTATTTTTACACCAAGCTCGACCGAGCCATCGGCCAGAAACACCAGCTCCCCCGCTCGCAATACCTGAAGCAACGAATAGTCTCGCACCGGCAACAAAAGGTCATTGCCTGCCGCGCCGGCCGCTATCACATCGTCACCCGCCCCCACAAGGGTGACGGTCATTCCTTCGTTCAGTTTGCAGAAACCATCAGGAAGATCATCCAAGCGGAACTTCGGACCGGGCAAGTCCAAGAGCAACGCGACCGGCCGACCAAGCGCGAGCGCTGCATTGCGGACCTGGTGAATACGTCGCGCATGATCGGCATGATCTCCGTGCGATGCATTAATGCGCGCGACATCCATTCCGGCCTCGATCAACCGTTCGATCAGGCCTGGCGGGTCCGTCGCCGGACCCAGCGTACATACAATTTTGGTCCGCCGCCAAGTGGATTGAGTCATGCTTGCCATAGACTCAGGAGGAAATACACATATTGATACTTTCGAAGTAGCATTAAGGATTCCCCTTATTTTCTGCTTGTTATAAAAAAAAATCGGAATAATGCCCGTTATCCGAAGACTCTTGGATGTATCCATTGTTCTCTTGATCTTGTTCAGGTCAATAGAATTAACCGAATAGTGTGAAACCAGGGTTAGCTCAGGCTGACCCCTAATCATACAAAATTATAAGCCCTATTTTTTGAACCACTCCTTCCGCACTTTAACTATTGCCAACCTCCACCAAGTGATTTGTAAAGATCCACCATTGCATTAATTTGCTTTTGTTTCGTTTCAATTAGATCCTGTTTGGCATCCAAGGTGTCTCTTTGTGCCAATAGCACATCCAGATAGTCCACACGGGCAGATTTGAATAGTTGGTTTGCGATATCTATTGATTGGATAAGCGCTTCCACTTGGCTTGTCTTGAACTGATAGTTTTTGTCGAGGTTATCGATGTTTGAAATT
>JBDSEJ010000545.1:0-3116 GCA_039920105.1 Candidatus Nitrotoga sp.
AGGCTATCAGTTCGCGCGTGATGCTCCATAGATCAGCATCGGCAAACCAGCGGCGCGCGCGCAGTGCCTGATACAATGTGGCTATACGGCAAGTGTCTGAAGTAACAGATAGTTCGGGGGGGACGGACTGAATCCAATCATTGAGCGTTACCATCTGCGGTAACAAAATTGCAGGCAGGTTAGCTACACGTGCCAAACTTTGCGCCAATGGTTGTGACACATGGTAATTGGGTAACAAAACCCTGGCACGGCGCAGATCAGGTATTTCGTTAGAATGCTGCGTCAGAATGACGTGTGCAACAGAATCAAAAAAAACAGTGGCGTTTGATGCGTTACTTTGCGGAATCGGGTTCAACGCTTATTACCTCTATCGTCATTCCCGCGCAGGCGAGCAACACCATATTTATCGATTGAATGACAAGTAAACTACATACCCCGCAAATGCAAAATCCAAACCCACTCTCTTCATTCCGGCTTGCACAGAAATGAAGAGCTATAATCCTTTAGCGATACCACGAGAGAAATAAATAGCGAAGGATAAGCGGTTAATTAATATTTGCAGGTCAACTAACAACAAATTTGGCGGTCAAAGAACAACTTCACGCAATAGTGAAAGAAGCATTTCAGCGCATCAACAGCTTATCCATACCTGTTAAGCCATCTTCATCTTTCCCATCCTTAGACCCGCCAGGATAGTTCCGTTCCTCTTCACCAGGCGCATATTCCTTTTCCAACAAATGCAGCTTGTCCTTCACTTCTTTCCAATCATCCGCATCAGCAGGTGGCTCTTTTTTCTCGACGATACACTTCCATACTCCACATAGCTCTGCATTCAGCGCGGTGAACTGTCGTTGGTCTTCTGGTAAATCATCCTCGGCATAAATCGCATTGACTGGACATTCGGCAACGCACAATGTGCAATCTATACATTCATCCGGGTCAATCACCAAACTGTTCGGACCTTCGTAAAAACAATCCACCGGACAAACCTCAACACAATCAGTATATTTACATTTGATACAAGCTTCGGTAACTACGTAGGTCATGAATTCAAACTCCTATTGAAATATGTTTGCTATTTTAAACAAAATACAGGTTAGTGTCAGCTATAGCGACCTAATTATTCAAGCCAGGAACGCAAAATCAATAAAATTGACGAATGACAGTAAGCTCGCAGTATACCGTGCAAGCATTTCATCGATGGGAATTCCCGACAACAGTTTAACGTTGACCGCATTGCCCGCCAGCTCGGCGATAACCTGATTGCCATCGTAGAGAAACTCAACATTTATGCTGTTGATGACCGTGTGACATCAGGTTTGCGATAGACGATCCAGAGCAGGCGCAATGCGGCGGCGAAATGAAGATCGTGCGAGCACGGATTCTGCCGCCGCATCCACGTGGTTACCCACCGGACACGGTGGCAGGCGCCTAGGCGATGAAAGCGCGTTCACACCATCGTGAGGCCGGACGTTCTGCATCCATAAGCAGAGGGGCGCGTTTGGCCCTGATAAAGTTCCAATCGACAAAAAATGGGGGTTTCCTGATCTTTTGTTGCCGCAATGGCAACGATGAACACCGGTTCTTGAGGCTTGTCGTTCCTGGCAGCTCGTTGGTCTCGTGAAGGCCAAAAAGATATTCTCATAGAGATGGAGCATTTGGAACCGGGCTTGCCCGACAACCGTTTCAGATTGTGGTTCGCTTCGCTCTCTCAATCTAACCTTATTCGTTGGGCCCCTATGCTAAAGTAACTCAATGCCGAAGCGTCGGACTGCAAGCGCAAAGAGCCCAAAGCAGACGACTGTGATGATGACACAGGCCAGCAGGGTTGGCCAGAACCCGAGACGCGGAAGCAAAACCGGAAAGGCCAGAAACATTGGCAAGGTCGGGACGACGTACCAGAACGTATACCAAGCGTGGTTAGCGATCTTCTCCTGCGGCTGTTTTTCTACGTAGAGCCAGATCAGGGCCAGCACCGTAACGAGAGGAAGCGCGGCCACAAAGCCACCCAGTTTGTCACTGCGTTTCGCGACTTCTGATACGAGCACAACGACCGCGGCAGTGAGGAAATATTTAGTTATGAGCCAAACCACGATTTCCCCTAAGAGGTACCCAACGAATAGCGTTTATCTGCCGCCCTCCCCAAACTTGTTAAACCCGCGACCATATTGGCGGCGGATAAACCTCGTTGGACTGAACCATAGGAGAACGGAACCTATGGGGATTGTAAGGTTTTGAAGTGTGGCGTCAATCCAAATTCGTGAGGGGGCGGCAATTGGTGAAGAAGAAGCGGATATCATGGAGAGGATATGTGGCTCGCACCGACACCCAAACGCCGCACAAACTGTCCGGTCAAAGCGCTATTCATGTTGCATGGACGAGCAAATCCCCGCCTGTTGAAACTAGCGTAAATACAAAAAATATTCTTGATGGTTTCTGAGGGGGAGCACGTGATAGCCGAAAACCTACATCAATAATTTCAGTGAAAGTATCTATCAAGAAGTACTGATGTTTACGTCTTCACGCAACTAACGCAGCAAGGCAGTTTTCGACTGTGCTGGCGATGGTGCCGACGTCAAGCACGGTTAATTCCAGCGGGTGCTGTACCTCGATACGTACTGAAGTGTCCGTCCTGGCGACGCAGAAGTTGGTGTGGAGGTGTCGAGCTTGAGTAAAGCGTCAATTACATTCTTATTTTCACAGAGATACATGGCCAATCTTGAAAAACCAGATGGGTGACCAGCTGTCACGTTTGAAAAGTAAAGTTCAGTTGACCGACCCAGTGCGATCAGGTCGATAATGGAGTTGATCGTCGCTTTTTTGCGCTGCTCGTCATCACTGTGTGTAGTGCTATGGTGTAGTGGTTTCTTTTCCGTTTGTGTGGGGTGACTGCTTATCAATATTTTTGATAAACTAAAGAAACTTTTAGCCCGCGAAATAACTTCGGCATCATCACTACATACCAATAATGATTTTTCACAGACCATCGGGTAAATATTCTTAAATAAATCTTCATATTTGGTCTGATAATCGGTATTCCTAACATGTATCGCAAGATAATCGTGATCAAATTCTTGAATTTTATCTAAAATTGTTGAACGAATTTTTTCAGAAAT
>JBDSEJ010000546.1:0-5540 GCA_039920105.1 Candidatus Nitrotoga sp.
ATTTTAAGTCCGACAGGCTGCTAGGTATTCTTTGTTCTTTGGCACCTCTGTTTCATGTTTAACAAAACGGTGGTGCCTTTTTTTAACTTACCTCATTGCTCTGTCTGGGGGCCGTTTCGCTAGAACCTGAATCCTGTAATGGTTCTGACAAATGGCTTGCGAGTACCTTGTCAATTCTTTTACCGTCCAAATCCACAACCTCTAACCGCCATTGTTCCCACGCCACCACGTCAGCCACGTTAGGTGGACGCCCAAGCAACCACATCACCATGCCGCTAAGTGTATGGTATCGCCCCTTGTCTTCTTCAGGGACCGACTTTAAATCTAATTTATCCTTCAACTCGGGCACTGGAATCATTCCGTCCAACAACCAAGAGCCGTCTTCGCGCTGAACCGCCCAACGATCCGCATGATCGAGTGGTATGAACTCACCGGTAACCGCTTCCAATACATCCTGAAGTGTGACCAGTCCCTGGACTTCACCGTATTCATCGATTACGAAAACCATGTGGGTACCTGACCCCTGGAATTGGGCCAAGAGTTCCAATCCGGTTAGTGATTCAGTCACAAAAATGCATGGTTGCAGCTGTGCGGTCAGATCGGGGCGTCCGCCATTAATGGACTGATTGAACAATTGCTTGAAGGAGGTCACTCCCAGCAGGTCGCTCAAGCTACCCCGGCAAACCGGAAACCGAGAATGATCGGATTGTTCTATGCGTAAAAGATTGGCCTCCAATGGCTGGTTAACATCTAGATACTCTATATCTGCTCGGGGGATCATAAGTGAACCAACTTGTCGTTCATCCAAACGGAAGACGTTGCGCACCATATCATGCTCATGCTGCTCAATGATCCCAGCTTCGGAACCTTCTTCCAGCATTGCATGAATTTCCTCTTCCGTTACGCTGGGCTCGGCTTGCTGGCTCTTTCCCATCATTCTCAGGAGAGCATCAGTGGATATCGACAGCAATCGCACGAACGGATGCGTAATTAATGCCAAGATGTGTATGGGTCTTGCCACTAGGCGTGCAATCCCTTCGGGATTAAATTGAGCGATGCGTTTGGGTACAAGTTCACCTACAACAATGGATAGATAGGTAATCACCACGACTACCAAAGCGGTTGCGCCTAGCTCGCTGGGCCGTTGATCAACGCCCAGCGTTTGCAGCCATGCTGCGAAGGGGGCAGCAAATACTGCTTCGCCGACGATACCGTTCAGGATGCCAATTGAGGTGATTCCGATTTGGATGGCGGAAAGAAAACGGGTTGGATTCTCGCCCAGACTCATCGCCACTTCTGCCGAAGTATCGCCGTCTGCCGCAAGGCGGGCTAGACGGACGTGTCGGGCAGTCACAAGTGCTATCTCCGACATGGCGAATATCCCATTTAGCAAAATCAGGGTCATCAGAAACAATATATCCATGAGATTATTTATATTGAGGAGATGGCATATAGATAACGGAACAGACGCTTTGGCTAAGATTTTGCCAAATGAGAGGCGGAGGGAAACAAGATGTCTGAGTAATCAGATACGCTACAGATTGAAGTCTGACCGGGAGCAGTAGAGAATTGTCCCCGGTACGAGTTGTTCCGCATAGCCAGCGGACGACGGCGATTCGTATGGATAAAAGACAAGGGAGCAGAAGACAAAGTAAGTTTTCTGCTAAAGACTTTTCACTGTTTTTTATGCCTATGCTAAATTCAGTGGAAGCTATATTTGCAAGCGAACAATCACTATTACTATTCATAGGGCGGAGTAGAACCCCGCTCCCCCTGTCTATTATTTTGATAGTCGTCATGATAACAGATACTCTGAAAATTTGCTATCAATTTGATTTGTATGTTAATTAACTGTCTGGATGGCTTTCGTCGCATCAAAAAATACATTGAGAATGTCGTTTTCAACACTTCAGATAATCGGCTAACCACAGTTGAAAATCAAAGATCTGCGAATTAGGCTGCTATCGATGGTTCGATAATTTTAAAACGATCCCGTAAGCTTTTTCGAGTCCCTAAATTTAAAGTTACATGAATTTCAATTACTGTCATGGGGTTGCCATCGGTTTGGGTATACATGGTATTTGAAACAACTCGCGGTCTTCGAGACGAATGGCGGAAAGCGCGCCACCCCACAGACAACCGGTGTCAAGCGCAATGACTTGAGGGCCAACATTCAACCCCAGTGCCGACCAATGTCCGCAGACTACTGTGGCATTGGCGCTGGCACGCCCTGGTACATTAAACCACGGCATGTATCCTTCAGGCACTTTGTGTACCTTACCTTTGAATTTAAATTCCATTTCACCGCTAAGGGTACAAACCCGCATGCGCGTAAAGGCATTGGTGATGACTCGCAGGCGATTAAAACCGCTAAGGTCATCCTCCCAATGGTCAGGATAGTTGCCATACATATGCACAAGAAAATCGTGGTACTGTTTACCTGCTAATGCGGCTTCTGCTTCATGCGCCAGCAGTTGTGCCTTGGCCACTGTCCAGCTCGGCAGCAATCCGGCATGCACCAGCACTAAATTACCCTCTACATATAACAGACGCTGAGCACGCAGCCAGGTTAGCAGCTCGCCTCGGTCGGGCGCGTCAAGAATGTCATGCAGCGTGTCGCTACGATGTAATTTAGCAGCGCCCTCAGCCACTGCAAGCAAATGGAGTTCATGGTTGCCAAGCACGGTGATGGCGGCATCTCCTAACGATTTAATCAAGCGCAGGACTTTCACCGAATCCGGTCCACGGTTAACCAAGTCACCTACCAGCCATAGCCTATCTATTGCAGGGTCGAAGCGCATCTGCTCCAGCAACCGCAAAAGCTCGTAGTAGCATCCTTGTATGTCTCCTATCGCGTAGGTTGCCATTTTTGCAATCTATTAGTTTTTGAATTCATTACGCATTATGTATATAAACTCAGAAAATTATATGCCGAATATATACAGTAGATTCGTGGCGAGCTGTTTTTAGTATCATTTTGGCTTGATAACACCATTAAAGTCTGGGCAGTACTCTGGGACCCATTGTGTCAATGCCCGTTTAACTTCTGCGTCGTCTTGCATGGCGTCCGTGCTGAACCAAGTTAATAAATTTCCCAGCCATGTGGCGTCCACTTCACGCGCCCGTGCGATGCGCAGTTTTATATGGGGGGTGGGTAAAGTGAGTTCGCTGTCGGCCAGCAGCTCCTCGTACAGCTTTTCGCCCAGGCGCAGGCCAGTGAATTCAATTCTGATATCATCCTTACTTAGGCCGGAAAGTCGAATAAGGTCATTTGCCAGATCAACGATTTTTACTGGATCGCCCATGTCTAAAACAAAGATTTCTCCGCCTTTGCCCATTAAACTTGCCTGCAATACTAATTGCGCAGCCTCCGGAATCGACATGAAATAGCGTGTAATGTCTGGATGTGTGACAGTAATTGGCCCACCCTTCGCAATCTGTTCGCGGAATTTTGGAATGACGCTACCGGTACTGCCCAAGACGTTGCCGAAACGTACCATAATGAACTGTGTTACGCCAGGTTGCTGCAATCCCTGACATATCATTTCTGCCAGACGTTTACTCGCCCCCATCACATTGGTTGGGTTGACCGCTTTGTCGGTAGAGATCAATACAAATTTTGCTACATCATGGCGTTGTGCAGTTATGGCGACCGTCCATGTACCCAGGACGTTATTGCGGATCGCCTGCCAAGCGTTATGTTGTTCCATGAGGGGGACATGCTTGTATGCGGCTGCGTGAAAAACCACCTGAGGCTTATACTCAGAAAAAATTTGATCAAGACGTGCAGCATCACGCACATCGCCAATCAGGCAGACAATTTCCAAGCCATCTAATTTCCCGGTCAGCTCCTGCTCCATGTTGTACAGTGCAAACTCACTCAGCTCTAACATCACCAAAGTACGCGGCTTGAAATGTAAGATCTGGCGACATAATTCAGAGCCAATGGACCCGCCAGCACCCGTGACAAGCACGGTTTTGCTGGTGAATAATTCATGCAAACCTGCTGCATCCAATTGAACCGGATCACGCCCTAACAAATCATCCAGCTCCACGGCACGCAATTGTGAAATAGCAATACGTCCACTCAACAGATCATCGAATGACGGTACCGTCAGCACCTTGACTTTGGCCTGATTGCAAATCTCAACCGCACGCTTGCGCACTTGGTGCGAGGCCGATGGCATGGCAATAATGGCTTGCTTTACACTTATGCGTTCCGCCCATTGCGGCAGGCTATCCAGCGCGCCCAGAACCTTAATCCCATTGAGGATACGCCCATGATTATCCACATTGTCGTCTAAAAAACCCACCAGTCGCCAATCGCGGCTGCGTGCCAGTTCCTTGGATAAGCCTACGGCTGCATCACCTGCTCCTAACACCAGTACTGGCTCTACATTTAATTTAAGATTGCTATACAAACCATGCTCTTTCCAGAGCCGATAAATGAAACGGCTGCCACCCATTGCAAGTAGTAATAACGCTGGATTAATCACCAGTACCGAGCGTGGTATAACGGCACTGATACGAAACATCCACACCACTAAGGGGATCAACGCGGCAGTAGTCAGAACCGCCAAAAAAATTCGGCGCAAGTCCGTGACACTGGCATAACGCCACAGGCCACGATATAAACCAAAGCGCCAGAAAATAATACTTTGCAGGGGCACTACCCAGATCAGGGTGTGCAGCATCTCATCAAGGAAATGCGGAGGTGGTTCAAAATTGAAGCGCAACAGATAAGCTAAGCTCCAAGCAAATGCGGCAGCCACAAGGTCATGTGACATGGCCAGCAGAGTACGCAAATCTAATTTAGCCACGCTGACACCGCTGAAATGCTTTCCAGCAATTATCCAAAATCAACATTAGCCCAGCATAGACGCCCCCCCATATCAGGAACACAAGCCATGGCCATTCGGAGGACTGACTTAAACACCAAATGGCAGATGCGCCCACCGCAATCATCAACGTATATTCAAATAAAGCAACATTACGATGTCCCCAACCAATCTGCACCAAGCGCTGGTAATAGTGTTCGCGATGTGCTTGAAAGATTGTTTCACGACGTAACATTCGTTTCAGCAAGGTAACACTGGCATCTATGATGAAAGGTGAGAATACCAGCAACGGAAACCATACAGGCCATAGTTCCTGTTGCCAGCCCCACAACCCCATCGCGGCAGATAAAAAACCAAGAGGAATGGATCCTGCGTCACCCATGAATACTTGAGCCGGATAAAAATTGTAATAAAGCAGTCCTAATCCAGCGGCACCTATTGAGAAATTTAGCATGGCCTGAGTGTCGGCACCATGCATCAGTGCTGCTACGCCATACATAGTAAAACCAAAAAATGTCATGCCTCCAGCCAAGCCATCCGATCCATCCATAAAATTGAATAAATTAGTCATCCAAACTACGCACAGCAAAACGAGTAAAGACAGCACAACCCCCTGTGCCAGCAAGCCCGAGCCGAGCACCAGAATTGCAGCAGCAGTGAAGTGTGCCAACAAGCGTTGTTGTATTGGCAGACCACGCACGT
>JBDSEJ010000547.1:0-2261 GCA_039920105.1 Candidatus Nitrotoga sp.
ACGCAGCATGTTGATTTCGGCCAGCATATCTTTAGCCATTTCTACAGCATCTTCTTCTTTCATACCAGGATGAATTGCCTGTGCGATGCTGTGAATGGCATCTCTTGTCATGTTACGAACGTTCAACATCTGATCGGTATTAAATGCAGATCCACTTTTCTCAAGATCGCTCTGGCTTAATGATGCGGACTGGCTAGGTATCATGATTTTCCTTTTGGTTGGTTTAAAAAATTTGGTTGGTTGAAAAAAATTTTCACACGTGACGGTTAGGGATGGTGATACGCAGTCCATCAAGTGCTGGAGTCAATGAAATCTGGCATGCCAGCCGGTCTTGGGGTTGCGGATCATTTAGTGTGGCCAGCAGTCTCGCTTCGCCGCGTTCAGCTGGCGGCAGGTGTGCAGCCCAAGCCGGGTCGATTTCTATACGGCAACTACCGCATGATTTCTGTCCACCACAGATTCCTTGCATCAGGCCTTCATCACGTAATGCGTTCATCAATTTGATGTCGCCAGGCAGCGTAAGCGTTTGCTCAGTGCCATCGGTGTGACGTAGATGCACTCGATTCTTCTGTTTGGACTGTAGGGCATCGACAAGCGAGACGGACGGCTCAAACGCATCGGCAAAAAAATGATCCGGATCAAGTGCGCACTCTGCCAGGAGGAGTTTCCGGGCGCTATCCACCATGATGGGTGAGCCACAGGCGTAGACATTTACATTTTGCAGTTTTGGGAAGTCTGCGGCAGCACACTCCTGAACGAAGCCTCTACGCCCCTTCCAAAGGTTGTCTGTCGTGTCAATGACCGGTACAAACCGGAAATTTTTGTGTTCTTGGGCCAGAGTATCGAAGTGGCTTTGACAGTAAAAATCGTTGGCCTGTCACCCCCCCAGTACAAGGCGATTGGTGTATCAGGGTTGTTTGCAAGCCCTTCATCTATAAGAGCGGTTAAGGGCGCTATACCAGTGCCACTTCCCAACATGATGTTCATGGGACTTAGCGGCTGCTGAGCCCGCCAAGTGCAGTCACCAAAAGGGCCGCTGACTGACAGGTTTAGATTATTGGTATGAGGCGCATCTAAAGCAGCAACAATCCAGTTGGAAAACACCCCGTTATCATGAAGTCGAATATGGAACTCCAGCGGAGTATCAACTTCCTGGCGACGTGCCATGGAATAGCAGCGCGTTACACCATCTGGCAAATGAATAGCGAGATATTGACCCGCTTGATAATTTAGAGGTTCAGGATCAATTACCCGCAACTGAAGCCTCACCACATCAACACTAAGTCGATCAATGTGATGAATCATAACTCTGCGGAGTTGAGATCTTTCTGCCTGTAGAAATTGAAAATTCATGTTTACAAATAACTCGCGGTTGGTATCAACGCAGCAATTATATGTAACAATGTGGTCCACCAAAACATCCAGAATTATTATTTATACTGGTCCAGTGGTTATGGTAAATTCATGTTGATACCAAAATTTGAGAAAACTCATGCTTCGTCCTTGGAATTTGACAATTCAGCTTCAGCGTCAAAATGGTAAGGGTTTGCACCTTCAAATTACGCAGGCCATCATTGAAGAAATTCGGCGGAGCCGCTTAATATTGGGCATGCCCATGCCCGGCAGTCGCGAATTGGCAGAGAAGTTGTGCGTAAATCGCAAGACCGTAGTGCTGGCATATGAAGAACTGGTTGCACAGGGTTGGTTGCAAGCCCAAGGGCGTCGAGGCACATTCGTGGCTGCTGAATTTCCTGTCACCGAGAAAAAGCAGGGGGTGAAGGCGGTTAAATCAAATATTCATGAAAGCGCCAAGAGCAGTAACGAATTATTTTTAGAAGAAGGGCTGGACAGCGGATTGCAACCCCGGCCAGACGTGATTAATTTTAATGACGGCACTCCGGATTCGAGGCTCATCCCTTATACGGCACTTTCACGAGCATTTCGACACGCGATAATACAAACTTCGCGCACCAACCAACTTGGTTATGGCGATCCTCGGGGTAGTTTAATACTTCGTCAATCGTTGGCTCGCATGCTGAAAATGGAACGAGGTCTTTCCAGTAACGAGGAAAATATTTGCCTCGTTCGCGGTAGCCAAATGGGGATATATATTGCTGCCAGCGTTTTGGTAAATGCCGGAGATTATGTTGCGTTCGAAGCCTTGAGCTATGCTCAAGCCCGAAATGCTTTCCGGTCCTTTGGCGCGAATATTGTGAGTGTAGCGCAGGACCAGTACGGGCTGATCCCAGAGGATCTTGAGC
>JBDSEJ010000548.1:0-5893 GCA_039920105.1 Candidatus Nitrotoga sp.
GCTGCCGCCCAATAATGTCGACAATGGAATGAGCCATCTGTGTGCACTGACACCGATGAGGCGAATGGCATGCGGTATCATCAAGCCAACGAAACCTATGCTACCGCCAAGTTGCAGAGCCGTTACAGTAAGCACTGCGGCAGAAAAATACAATCCTGCCTGCCAGCGACCAACCGCCACCCCCAGTGCCGCCGCCTTGTCCAGCCCGCCGGCCAGAACATCCAACCCACCGGAAAATACAGTGGCGCACACCCCGACAGCCAGCAATACTAACCAAGCAAATGACAAACCTTGCGAATGAGATAAATCCCCCATCAGCCAGAACAACATGCCCTTCACTTGCTCACCCTGCGCCAATGTCAGCAGTAGGCTGATCAGCGCACCGCAACCGGCAGAAAGCACCACGCCGGTAAGTAAAAGACGGTAAATGTTTCGTTCGCCGTGTCGAAAGCCCAATCCAAATACCGCGACTATAGCCAACGATGCACCCGTAAAAGAAGATAATTGCGTAGCTGCCAAACCAGCGCCGAGCAACATAGCAGCCAGCGCACCCACCGCCGCGCCACCGGAAATACCGAGGATATAAGGATCTGCCAGCGGATTGCGCAGCAGCGCTTGCAACAGTACACCGGACAAAGCCAGCAGCCCGCCACAGACAAATGCTGCCAGTACACGAGGCAAGCGCAACTGCCACAACACCGTTGTTGCAGTATTTTCTTCATTGCCCAATAAAGCGTACCACACCTCAATCGGCGCAAGTGGCAACGAACCGTTCATCAGGCCAAAGCCCAAACTAAGCGGGACGGTGCATACCATCAGGGAAAAAATTGCTCTTGGGGACATTATCTGTTTGACATCAGAAATCAATAAAAAACGCACGGATTGACGTGCGCTTTTGCAGACATAAATGATCAGTTACCATTCAGTCATGTGCTCATAAATTGTTTGCGCTCAACCCCTTTCAGCACCTTTCAACCATGATTAAAATTGCACATTCTCATTTTTTCATGCCGCGCCAAGCAAAAGCGGAAGTGGCGAGTGCAATCAGTATTTGCATTGAATTCCCACTAAATCAAATAATGCACTTCCAGAATAGTGCACAAAATAATGGTTATATTCTGTTTGCCACGCTGCAATATTCCTCAACGCAAAGTTAAAATACGCCAGCCATGTTGTTCTGCGTGCTTGCGTAATGTTGCATCCGGATCGACAGCTACTGGATTGTTAACTTTCGCCAACAATGGCAGGTCATTTAAAGAATCGCTGTAAAAAAAACTATCGGAAAAACTTTCCCACCCCCATCCTTGTTGCGTCAACCAGTTTTCCAGCCGGGTAATTTTGCCTTCGCGGAAGCACGGCACGCCGGCCACACGCCCGGTAAATTCACCGTCCTTTTCTTCCGGCTCGGTTGCAATCAGATGCTCCACGCCGAACTCGCGCGCAATCGGCGAGGTCACAAAACTATTAGTGGCAGTGATGATAATGCACACATCGCCCGCCGCACGGTGCCCTGCTACTAGCTCTTGTGCGGGCGCGGCTATCATGCCGCGCACCTTGTGCTGCATGAAGTCGTCATGCCAGCCATTTAAAACCTTGCGCGCATGACGCGACAAAGGTTTCAACTGGAAATCGAGGAACTCATAAATATCCAGCGTGCCAGCTTTGTATTGCTCGTAAAAAGTCAGATTCTTCGCCTCAAACAGCTCGCGATCAAGCACGCCCTGTTCGATAAGAAACTGAGCCCACTCGAAATCGCTGTCTCCACTCAGCAAGGTATTGTCTAAATCAAATAGTGCAAGGTTCACACAGTCTCCAGATTAAAAATTTGCATCACTTCTTTCAGTAATGGCACAGAGGGCGAACGCTGTAAACGCAAGCACTGCGCGTCCAGTGCATCCAGAATCCCGAGCAGCGCGGGCATATCACGCCGTCCGTGACGCAACAAGTATTGCGTCACCTCACGCGGCAGAGTAAAGCCGCGTGCCTGTCCATGCTGCTCCAATGCTTGTACCTTCTCCGCATCATTCAGCGCATGCACCTGATAAATTAACCCCCAGCCTAAACGGGTGCGCAGGTCATCGCGCAAACTTAAATGTGCCGGTGCAGATATACCGCTTACCAGCAACATTCTGCCGCTTTCGCGCACCCTATTATAAAGGGCGAACAGCGCAATCTGGGCGGCATCATCCAGCATCTCAACATTATCTACTGCAATCACTGAAACCACATCCGGCACAGCGCCATGAGCAAAGACTGCGGCATGCCCCATCGAGCGCGCCTGCAACACGGCTGCCTGCATGAGATGGCTCTTACCACAGCCCACTTCGCCCCATAGATAGAAACACCTTTCATCCGAGGTTCCTGTCAATGCGTGTTGCAATGCCGAAAGCAGTTCAACATTGCGGCCCGGCACGAAATTATTTAGTGTAGGCAACCAGTCCGGATTGATGTCTAACAATAATTGCGTCATATAAAATTAAGCCACGATACAGGGGTATATATTGCCATCATGCTCTGGATTTATCTTAGTCCGACTAACAGCATTACCAGCACGGACAAGGCCAGCACACTCCCTTGCAGTGGGGCAAAGCGTTGAATGGTCATTTGGGGTAGAATATCGCTAACAAAATTGCCTACACTGTATCCCGAAGAAAGCGAGAACTCAACTTGAGCTTACCTAACAACCTTTCCTACCGCGATGCCGGCGTAGACATAGACGCCGGTGACCGATTGGTGGAAAACATCAAACCATTCGCCAAACGTACTATGCGCCCTGAAGTTCTGAGTGGCATAGGCGGTTTTGGCGGATTAGTCGAGATTTCTAAAAAGTACCGCGAGCCGGTGCTGGTGTCTGGCACAGATGGCGTGGGTACCAAATTGAAATTAGCATTCGAATTGAATCGTCACAATACAGTTGGAATCGACCTGGTTGGAATGAGTGTCAACGATATTCTGGTGCAAGGCGCAGAACCGCTGTTTTTCCTCGATTATTTCGCCTGCGGCAAACTGGATGTGGATGCCGCCACCGAAGTCATCAAAGGCATAGCTGCAGGGTGCGAACTGGCTGGTTGCGCGCTTATAGGAGGCGAAACCGCCGAAATGCCGGGCATGTACCCGGTGGGTGAATATGACCTAGCCGGCTTTGCTGTGGGTGTCGTGGAAAAAGCCAACATCATAACCGGTGCTGATATTCGGCCTGGTGACACAATACTAGGACTCGCCTCTAACGGCGCTCACTCAAACGGTTACTCGCTTGTTCGTAAAATCATCGAGCGCAGCCAGCCCGACCTCAATACTAAATTTGATGATGAGCGCACACTGGCTGATTGCATTATGGCGCCCACGCGTATCTATGTGAAGCCATTGCTGGCACTTATGCAAACTCTCCGGGTAAAAGGTATGGCGCACATCACTGGCTGCGGCCTGCTTGAAAATGTGCCGCGTGTATTACCTTCCAGCGTCACCGCCGTGATTGACAGTCAAGCTTGGCGAACACCCAAGCTATTCGAGTGGCTCCGCGAACAGGGCAACGTAGCTCAACAAGAAATGCACCGTACCTTCAATTGCGGGATCGGCATGGTGGTCATCGTTGATCAGAATGATGCCTCAGCCGCAATCACCCAGCTTGTTGCCGCTGGAGAAACCGTATGGCGCATAGGTACAATTGAAGCTCGGATAGGCGATGAATCACAAACCCGAATCTGTTAACGTTACGATAAAATCCATCGTTATTCTAATTTCCGGCCAAGGCAGTAACATGCGCGCACTGCTTGAAGCCGACTTGCCCTGCCTGGTAGTGGCAGTTATCAGCAACCGAGCTGATGCCCCAGGATTGGAAATTGCCAAACAGTATGGCATAGCAACACGGGTCGTTGCGCATCGCGACCACCCTGACCGTGAATCTTTCGACACCGAGCTAGCCATCTGTATAGACAGCTTCCGGCCAGACCTGATTGTGCTTGCGGGTTTCATGCGTATTCTCACTCTTCAGTTTGTGACACGCTATCAAAACAAACTTATTAACATCCACCCCTCACTATTGCCCGCATATGGTGGCCTGAATACTCATGCGCGCGCGCTCCAGGACGGCGTGAAAATCCATGGCTGCACCGTACATTTCGTTACCGGCGACGTTGACCACGGCCCCATCATCATCCAGGCCGCAGTGCCAGTACTCATGGACGACACTCCTGCCACCTTGGCGGCACGCGTGTTAAATCAAGAACACCGCATTTTTCCACAGGCCATCCGTTGGTTCTGCAACGACGACATCAATTTGAGTTCGGACGGTAAGGTCAAAATGAGACGTCTGGATCAACCCGAATGCACTCTAATCTCTCCGAAAATGGAATAAGTTAATGAGTATCAAAATTTATATAATCGGCTTGCTATTACTTGTTAGTAATGCACCACAAGTACTCGCTGCCACCCCTTCCTCGCCCGTACAGGTCAAACATATTGACGCTCGTTACGATGTGCTAAAAGGCAACATTAAAGTCGCGACCATTACAGAAACCTATACCCGCATGCAGGGTGTCTATCATATTGAGAGCATAACCAAAGCAATCGGTTTGCTCGCTATGTTCAAAGCAGAGGTAATCCGTCTTACCAGCGAAGGCACCCTGACAGCGAAAGGCTTACGACCACTTACTTATATCCAGGAACGCAAGCTCGATATCGAGCGAAATACGCGCGCCGACTTCGACTGGAATACTAAACGCATTACTCTGACTGACCGCGCGGGGGAACGCACGTTGCCCCTGCCAGAAGGAACTCAAGACAGGTTAAGCGCGATGTACCAGTTCATGTTCACGCCACTGCAAAATGCAATCGATCTCAACTTCAACATGACTAACGGCAGTAAGGTGGATGTATACAGTTATGACATCACACCTGACCAAAGCATGACGACTTCGCTCGGTACTTTCAAGGCATTGTACGTAGCCAACCCGCCCCAAGAGGGTGAGAACCGAACTGAAATCTGGCTAGCAACAGAACACGGCAATTTTCCTTACAAAATGACCATTACCGAGCCTAACGGTGACAAACTCACACAGGTGTTGACCCAAATAAAATTTGAGTAGCAATTATTCTGCGCTATTTATGAAATGAATTCTGGTTCGCCCACCAGTCGCATCACCCTTGCCATCGCGTTTTCCGTGCTGTTGCATAGTGTCGCGCTGTTGCTCTTTCAAGTAGAGTTGCCGAATAGCGAGAAACTGCTACTGCCACCGCTTACTGCAAAACTCGAAGCGATGCCTCTGCAAGCCGATGCGCCCATTCCAGAATTGGAACCTGCAAGCCCACCAATCAAAACTGACAATACTGTAATACCCATACCAGAACCGGCATCAACGCCCGTTATGGAAACGCCAACTAATGTAACAGCCACCCCCGAGCCAGTATCTATACCTGTTGCAGAAGCAGCATCTGCTGTTGCAACAACAACCGAACCGGCATCAATACCTGCTATTGAAGCAACATCTGCTGTAGCAGTCACAGCCGAACCGGCATCAATGCCTTCTATTGAAGCTGCATCAGCCGTAGCAACCACAACTAAACCGGCATCAATACCTTCTATTGAAGCGACATCAGCTGTAGCCAAGGTGGAAAAACCCGTAGCACCTCCCCCATTACCCAAACACGCACAACTAAAATTTGTCGTCTATTTGGGACAGGACAATTTCCAGATTGGCGAAATGAACCACAGGCTTGAAATTAATGGAGATAAATATATCCTGAAAGCGGAAACTCAAACAACCGGGCTAGCCCGGTTGTTTAAAAGCTACCAGCTCATTCAAACCAGCCACGGCAAGGTTGGCAAGTTCGGGCTGCAGCCCGAAGACTACGAAGAAGTACAAAATTTATCCAGCGGCAAACAAAAACTGAATGC
>JBDSEJ010000549.1:0-2124 GCA_039920105.1 Candidatus Nitrotoga sp.
AATCGTTATGATAGTTTGGTGCCAGCTGGAATCAAGAAAAATGACATCTTGTTCTTTACGGGTATTAACGTTAAATTTAGTGAATAACTCGGGTCTAATGCGAAGAATGCCACGTGTAAAATGTTTCAAATTTAGAATTTTGTCGCAAAATACGATTTCTCATCACAGTGACGGCGGGGCCCGACAAAATACCGCCGGGATAAGACTGTGATTCAAGTTATCAGGTGTGGCCCGGTCAGCAGTAACATGCAGCAAGCCATCGCGGCGTTTCAGTTTCAGCTATGTTACCGTTCGGGTGACGTATGGAGGCTGATGTACTAAGCTGAGTAAAGACAAGCTAAATGATCGCAACGTTATTAATGATTGCCGGAATTTTATTTCTAGCTTTGCAACTAGAGGAAAAGCTTAGAATTCCATCGCCGCTGGGTTTAATTGCCCTCTCATTCGTTGCACATCATGGCTTTCAGCAAGTGCCAGTATTAACAGGCGACGCCGAACATTTTGCTATGCTGGTAATTTTTCTGCTACCAATCCTGCTGATTTCAGATTCACTGGAGTTAAGGGTGGCCGATCTTAAAGAGCATGGTTTAAGTCTCCTCTATTTGGCCGTAGTGTCGGTAGCACTGTCGATAGCGATGGCACTGTCAATTTCCAGCTGGCTGTTTGCTGATAACGTCTTTTCCACTGCGGCGGTTATCGTACTTTTTTCCATGGTACTGGCAACCGATCCGGTTTCAGTAGTCAGCATTTTCTCTAAATTTGAATTGCCTCACCGATTAAAAATCCTTGCGGAAGGTGAGAGCTTGCTTAATGATGCAACTGCGCTGATTGTGTTTGTCTTTCTGGGTTTGTTCGCTTTGGGCGGGGGTGAGATCACCGCTTTTTACGTGGCTGAGGCCAGCAGTAAAGTGATTCTTGGTTCGGTAGCAGTCGGGATGATAGTTGGCTTTGCGGGGCTGTCTGTCATGAAAACAACAGAAAGCCGTATCGCCGAAATGATGGTGCTGATAATCACGGGTTATGGCGCCTTCGAGTTGTCTGAGCATTTTTTGTTTTGCTAAACTTGTTGGGAGTGCACTCGCACCTGCATCTATCAGGTATTTTGTCCTGCATTTTTGCCACGATT
Source organism: Candidatus Nitrotoga sp. (assembly GCA_039920105.1). Classification (GTDB taxonomy): domain Bacteria; phylum Pseudomonadota; class Gammaproteobacteria; order Burkholderiales; family Gallionellaceae; genus Nitrotoga. Next base: position 1,127 of record JBDSEJ010000549.1, read on the forward strand.
ACGGTTAATCATGTGATGACTCAGGCCATTGCCAAGGAAAATAGTCAGCTCAACCGTGATGAAGCTGTGCTTCAACTTGAGGGGCGACAGGGTGAAGGCGTTATTGGAAATATATTGAGCCGAATCATGGCCACCGTTGAGGAGCGTGATCGGCACTTGCGAAGCAAGGAAGATATTCAGTTGCTGGCGATGGTGGCTAATACAATTTTATTTGTAGCTATGGCGGAAATGATTGATATCAATCTGCTATGGAAATACAAGGTTGAGATTTTAGTGATGTTTCTGGCTACCACTCTTATTCGTGGCGTGATGATGTGGTTGTTTGCTTTGATTGCCAAGAAAACCGACAAGATGGTTGATATCAATTTTCACTGGTGGGGCGTGCTCACATTTGCCGGGATCAAGGGCGGTCTTTCCATTGTGATGCTATCGATGATTCCGGCATCATTTGAGCATCTTGAGATGTTTAAAGCTGTGGTGATTGGGATTGTCATGCTTTCTACCTTCGTTTATTCAGGCGTGTTAATCATGATTATTGCTGGCAATAAAGATCAATTCCTCGCAGAAAAGCATGCTGAAAAAGAATCCCATAATGTTTGAGAGCACCTTTAAAAATCCAATTTTGCGAGCAGCCGCTTTGCGTCTTGCCCGCTTATCCCGTTTCATCACAATACGGCTTTAATCACGAGGAGGTTGTTTCCCAGCGTTTGAGTAAATTACTTTTACTATCACGTGGCTGGGTTGAAATGTTAGTGAAACGTAAAGGCGCTACTGTGCCGGTCGATGCATTCATCATGCAAGGCATAGGAAGTCTTCCCCATCTTCCATGAAGATGATTTGGAAGTGGGCTGATTCTTGCTAAAGCAGATACAGTTTCAGGTAAACTTTACAGCTGTGGAGCTGTAGTATAATTTTAGACTTTAAATTCTGTTCGGCTGTATCTGTCAACGCTAAATAGAAATGTCCCCTTTCCTGCAAAGTAGAAATGTCCCCTTTGC
>JBDSEJ010000550.1:0-4689 GCA_039920105.1 Candidatus Nitrotoga sp.
TCATATGTATCTACAAGCTCGATAGTTGTAGCCTGCACGCTGCGCTCGGCGTTCGCCCGCTCGACCTTGATCAGATTAAATGTGACCCCCCAGATAACTGCAAGACAAATGGCAGCTATCACTGGGAACAGGACTTCAGGCTTTGCCAAGCGATCGAACCAGCGGAGCAAGACGCCGGATTTAATGCGGGGCAGATTTAACGAAAGCATTATATTCCTTCAGCTTCGTCAGTTAGGCTGGGTAATACCATAAAAAATTTATGCTCCGGTCGAAAGGACAAAATCAGAAGATGACACTGGTTCAGGGACAGCTTCGGGAAGCCATAGTTAATTCCGGCGGCTTCCTATTTCCCCAGCGGCTTCATCGCTTACATATCATCAGATATGCCGCGCTCAATTTTTTAACTGGTGCCTTGTCTTGCCTGGAAACTTGATTTTTAGAGTCACCCATAGGCCGCAGCAATGCCGCTATTTGGGAAACAATACAGTGACACTCTTGTCGACCTGGCTTCTGTCTATATAGCAGATGACGTTTGGCTTTTCTGCAACCAGTCGCTTCGCCCCTGCTTCTGTAGCTACTTCTCGTGGCGGCTGGCCCCTGCCGGTAAAAATTAGCTTTGACCAGTGGGCTTTGATTTGCGCCTGGGACTTGCCGATTAGTTGGGTGTAGAACTCTTCGCGCAACGGAGAATTCTCGGCAAGATCACACGGCGATGCCGCAGTGCCGTCTGGGAAACGGGCGGACCGTCCCAGATAAATGTCTATCAATTGGTTTAATGTAAGCGAAGTAACTGAGCTTTTGGCTGAAACCACGGCCACCACATCCGCGGATGCGGAAGCAGGGCTGGCGATCAGGCAAAGTGCCAGCATGATCGCGGCGCTCATTTTCAACTTGATTCCCAAGCGTCCCATAGCGTTCAAAATATGAAATCCAAAGCGATGCCGATTGCGCTGACCTTACCGCCAGGCTGGAAGTTCGGCTGGACGTTACCCAGCCTTCCACTCGACGTCGAATCCAAGATCATATAATCGTACTGCGCCTTGAACGCGGTGTTCTTCATGAAGTCCCAGCGTACGCCAACAGCTAAGCTTTTTTGCCCGAATGCCCCGCCGATCAGAGCACGATTGACCCCGTCATTGAGCGCCGCCGCGGCGGCCATGAGGGGTGGAATCCCCGCCAATGAGGCGGCCGATATTCCTGCTTCCGACTGCTTTTCGGGGCGCAGCTGCGCCACCGTCATATAGGGAGTGAACTTGCCAATTCGGTAACCCGCTGTGGCATACCATGCCGTAGAGCTTGCCAGAAACGAATATCCGTTGAAATGGGCCAACTCTGTCATGAGCAGCCACTGGTCGCGGTCATAGCTTGCGCCGAATGAAAAAAATGAAATTAACGCGTTTTCGAAGCGATATTTATTCGATAAATTGAGCGCCTGCATACCTACCGATGCTAAACCCGGAATCGCCGAGACTGTATTGCCGAATTGCGATAACCCGTCAAAAAGCTCGTCAGTTCCCTGCGTATGCAAATCAACGCGCCCCAATGAATAGGACGCACGCAGAGCTATTGGCCCGTATTCCAGCGTATTCGCCAGGGATATATAATCTTTAGCCTTGACGGTTCCAAAATTGGGCAACTTCGGGCTGGCCTCCCCGTAGGAGACATGCACCATATTGGTCGCTTCTCCAACGCCGAACCGATAATTTGCGTCTATACCGTCTTTATTGGTAAGCGGTACGAGCCCGTAGACCTCTCGTGGTGGCCGGATCCACAAATTAGCATACCCCACCAAGCGTGAATCCGACACCATAAATGGCATCGTTACAGTGCGGCCGATGCGGATGTCAAAATCTGGGGTGAACTGGTATTTCAGATTGGCCCATTCGACGCGAGGCTCGTAGCTATTGTTGTACTGGTGCTGGGAAACCACTTGAAGGACGGCGGTGAGCTTGTCGCTGAGCCGAGCGTCGGCCTGAACGCCCAACTTCGTGTCCACGCCCATAGCCCAGTTACGTGTAAAACCCGCTCCATTCGGTTCGAAGAACCCGTGTGTAAAATCGGCATTTTTTTCACTCGAGTGAACGACACCAAGCGTCCCAAATCCGCGCAGCTTAAATGTAGGGCCCGCCACATCATCCTCAGCACTCGCAGAGGGAACAGTGGTGCCTGAGAAGATGACCGCTGCGATGAAGGCGCACCGTATTGAACTGAATATGTTGATATATTTCAAAATTTGTTTAACTACATTATTATGAACTCATGTGGTTTGACTAATAACGGCAGCATGACTAATTGCTTTAGGTATAGTTGAAAAAAAGTCCATGTGTTTTGATTGCGGTTGCAATGCTCGCAGAATATTACACCAGCGTCATTGTGCAAACTGTCGAATTACCATTGTTTACCTTTGCAAACCTGGTCCATCTATGAATCTCACTTCTTCTTGGAGCAAGAATTGATTTTTCAAAAAGATATCCTCAGTCATCGCAATTTGTTCACTTGAAAGCCGATGGTCAAGAATGAAATTTCTGTTCTGGTACATCCAAAAAGCAAACAGAAATAAAGGGACACTAATTTTATTAGCGGTTATTTAGTTTATCCTCAACTTATCCGGAAACTGTCACCGATGCGTAACATTTGTGCACGATCAAGATTCTTTGCTAATGCCACCTGGCGGTTATTGCATACTTGAACTGGCAAGCGACCTTGATACTTTTCCATAAACCTGGCACTAAATGCTTCATACTGTTCACAATAGTTTCCGCGCGACTGATGGGCTATTAAAATATCCTTACATACTGCCAATTTAAATCCTGCCAAATAGGCAGCGAAGGTAAAGTCGATATCATATATATGGAAACCATCGAAATTTTGTTCATCGAAGCGTAATTCATTGACCACCTGCCGATTCACGGCAAAGAAAAACCCGTCCAAAGCTTGAATACCTTCAACGACTACCGAACTTACCCCGCCCCATACTGACAAGTCGAAACGATTGCCAGGCCATATATCATCCGTGACCGGATAGGCAACAATTCCATGCATGTAGGGATCCCCCGCGAATCCCCAGTTGCTGGCGACTAAATGATTTGTGCCGGCGCAGCCGACCACATCATATACATGAAGATGTTGGCACAAACGAGCATAAAAATCGGGCGAGATTATCTCGATATCATCATGGCAAAAAATCAGGATATCGCCGCGGCTTTGAGTGATGCCACGGTTATAGCCTTCACAGAGCGACTGTGCGTCATGGATGCCGATAATCTCAAACGGCGCGTCCCCCAGTAGCTCTGTATAGTTTTTTGAAACAAGCGCGAATTTTTCCGGTTTTATGCTGCAAATGATTATAGAAATCATGTTACTTTGTACCGTTTCAATCGATATATGGCTATTAGTCTCCGCATCGCATGTTGTACTCTGAGTGATAGAACGATTCCATTTGACGTAATGACATTTCCATTTCGAATATTTTATTGCTACCGGCAATGATTCGTTGCACAACTTGCTGGCGCCATGCACTGTCTGTGCCAATTTTGAGGGCTTTTTCTATGTAGTCACTATGGTCTTTCGCTATAAGTTCATTCAGCCCCATATACTTCAGCATGCCGTAGCTTTGCCGACCGCGCATGAATTCTCCCGGCAAAGTTATCACGGGTAAGCTGCAGGCAAGTGCATCCAGTGTTGTGTTGCCGCCGGACCAATGCAGGGTATCAAGCATCACATCGCACAACATGTTGACTCGTAGATAATCATCATGTGCCATTGAAGGCAGAATAATACCGCGCCCTTGCGGCTCCAAGCCGCACGTGCGCAGGGCCTGCGACAACAGGGCAAACAAAATATTGGTAATGTTGGGGTGGCGGCCGGCAAACAGCACGATGACGCCATCCGGGTCACGTTCAAGTATGTGAGCCAGCAGTACATCGTTGTCTGGATGAATCTTGAATAATGATTGGGGGCATAGATACAGCGTCTTATCTTCGGGTAACGCAAAGTCGGCGCGACTCGCTGGCACAGGTAACACAGGCTTACTGTAATAAGTCCCCATACCCTCAAGCAATATCAGTTTTTCTGAATATTGAATCTCGGCGTTGTCTGACTCCATTGCAGCACTGGAAAAATAATAGTCGATATTTGCGTGGCCGCTCGTCACAGGGTGTCCCCAGCCGGCGCATTGCACTGGTGCCAATCGCATTGCTGCCAGCAGAAAACTGGTGTTATCCATGCCAAGCTCCGGGTAAACCAGTATATCCAGATCATCCGCCAGCACGGATGAAGCAATGCTGGCAGGCGAAACAATGCCTGCGACAAGGTGGCGAAATTGGTCGCAAGCGTCGACTATCTCCTGGGTGACATGATCTGTTTCCGAACGGGTATGGTAGACAAAAATTTCAAATTTCTCATGATCGAGCCTCGTGATCCAGCTGCGGAAATACATCCCGATCGTGCAATTCCTGAAAAAACTGGACAGATAACCAATGCGCAAACGGCGCCCCGCAGCATTTTTTTTCTTGCGCGGCTGCATGAATTGCGGAGTGATTTTCTCCAGCATGGCTGCAACGAAATGGGCATAGTCTGTTTGCAGCATCTTGTCATCAAGACCTTGGTAGGCCAGGTAAAAATTACTCCAACGCAATTCATCCAATAGCCTCTCGGGCTGGTTGTGAGAAACAAAGTTCGGAATATTTG
>JBDSEJ010000551.1:0-2650 GCA_039920105.1 Candidatus Nitrotoga sp.
GCCACAGGCTTGTTTGGCGCAGTGCGTTGGTTACCGCTCGGGGAAATGACCGCACCCGTACCGGGAATGCTGCTTCAGGCCATTGGCGCGGCCGGAATTTTCTATGCCATGCTGTTTGGCATGAGGCGGGCCCAATGGAAACAACTAACTGCCTATGTTCCCATCATAGCTACGGGGATATTTGCTATGAGCTTGGGGACAGGCATGGTCAATCCTGCTATTTGGAACAAGTACGGTGCCGATTCTGTGCTTGCATTCGTTGGCATAGTGGGATTGGGGTTAGCGATAATAATCGCCAGCTTTGCATGGTTGGAGAAAAAAAGGGGGAGTCTATCCAAGTCAAAGATAACAGATGGAGCGGCGCTGTGGTTTGAGCGGTGGCCGGAAGCCATCATTCGCTGGGGACAGCGGGCGGGGAACGAAACCCTGTCAGGATTTCATGCTTCATGGTTAGCCAGATGGGGTGGTTTCTGGCAAACACGTACATGGCTAAAAATGTTCGATGCCGGTGAGTATTTTTTGCAGCGTTGGGTAATTGCAGCCACGCTGTTTTTGTTGCTGGGCATGGTGTCTGTAGTTCTGCTGATGATGGATGCGATGTCGGTTCTGTAAGGCGTAAAGGGCAACGTGCATGATTTACTCAGTAGTTACGCCGCATTCCGCACTCGGTTCTCCAGGCGGAGTGCGGCTGGCTTGGTGAGCGTCTGCTAATTCCGCGCGCTTCTTCCACGTGCTGCATCATCGCACGGTTCTATATGTAATGATTAGGCCTATGAGCAGCCTGCGCGCGTGCTGCACAACGCGAGCAGTATTGTCTCTTCAGCCTTCTTTTTTCTAGTAGAGAGGGAGATTTGATGCTAGATTTAGTGGTTTATGTATCTGAAGCCCCCCCTGTTACTTAAACAGGGGGGCGACTTTATAACTTTATTGATATAGAATTCTTATGGCGGCGCTCTGGAAAATACTCTGTTACCGCAGCGATAGTGGTCGCAACGAAATTGAAAAATGGTACAGCAATCAATCAGCTGCTATTCGAGCTAATTTTGATTCAGCCATGGAATACTTGGTGGAACAGCCTAGAACAGGCTGGGTGAGACCAGATGCTACACGACTCTCTGGAGGTAAATGCTCGGATATATATGAGATTCGTTTTAAGGGCGATAGAAAACAAATTAGGCCACTGGGGTTTTTTGGGCCATTAGTGGGTACAGAATTTACAATCGTATTTTGCGCATTGGAGAAGGGTAATGATTTCGAACCGTCGGACGCTTGTGAGCAAGCCAAAAGAAGAAGAACAAAGATTATTGGTAACAGGGGAAAGTATTCCTGCGAATGCTACTGCGTCAAAAGTAGCTGCTTCTGTGCACAATGTGCAGAAAAATGCTGCCAAGATGAATGAATATTCACTTACTGATGTTGCGGTCTATGCCATTAGTAATACTGTTGGTGTTGTGAATGGAAGAAGAAAAGTATTAATTGGTAAATTGCAGGATAAAAAATATAGAGATGCGTATGTGAGGGCGACTATAACTCATGGACTTGCCCATCAAATTAGAACAAACCGAGAGTCAAGAAAGTTGTCGCAGCAATCGTTGGCAGATAAATGTGGCGGGAGAACGACCCAAGCTGTTATCTCTCGTCTAGAAGACCCTGCATATGGAAAATTTACTCTTAATTCGGTACTTAAGGTTGCTGCAGCGCTTGATGTTGCTGTGCTTGTGCGATTAGTTCCATATAGCAAATTCATTTTGGAATCGACAGACAAATCTATTTTGGGACTATATGCAAAATCATTTTCCGAAGAAAACTTACATAGCGAACGAGCATTTGTTACTTTCACTGAGACAGATAAAAAACCTCTAGCTCAGCCGTATATGGCTATACGCCACCTTCCTAAGGTGGCAGATTTACGTGTTGTGGTCAAACAAACTGAACAAATAGATGCCCGCTGTAGCTATGCTTACATGAAAAGCAGTTAACTTATTGTTAATAAAGGAAAATTATATGTTAAACGCGCGGTTTCCGGAGATTTTTGCAGATGAGTTAGCGGAGATAATGCTTGGTTATCCCATTTCAAAATTAACTTTTATTGCAGTAAAGAAATTTGGGACGGATGGCATTATAGAAAAGGACCAAGTGCTTACCTTATCTATTCCAACTCAAAGCTTGCTTGATGCATGCCAAATGGTATTGGATAATGCAAATAGGAATCAGGACTTTATTCTTAATGGAGCATCAACAAGTGAAGGAAAGCTTCTGAAGTTGCTAAAAAATGAAGCTGTTTCTAAAACAAAAACTTCTACCGTCGAGAAAAAACCCACCAAAGCGACCAAAGCAATTAAAAGTTAATGGAGATTTATCAAGCCCCAGATTTATCTTTTCTGGCGCACCATTAGATAATCAGAACCAGTAATTTCCAGTTATAAATTCGTCCGAACTGGCGAGGCTCAGCTAATACAAGGTGAAGTGGTGGACGCTATCACGACGTTGCGATTGATCTTAACGTGTCACTCACAAGAAGCCACGTCTGTTGTACGCACTATATTTGGTTACCTGATTAGTTACATGCCTCAGCTATATTTATTCTGACAGTGGCACAGGCTCATGTAGTGAGCTACTTGTGGGGTAATAATGGACGCCTCTAAACCAA
>JBDSEJ010000552.1:0-5506 GCA_039920105.1 Candidatus Nitrotoga sp.
TTTTCCACCCGTTGGATGATGATCAAGCGAGCGGTTTCTTTGGCCTGCAGAGAAGATTATCGTCGTGCCGACTGGGTGACTGCATCAAAACTCAAACATCGCGAATCGACTATCTGGCAACGGCGATGCTGGGAACACCAAATTCGTGATGAAAATGATTTTGCCCGTCATGTCGATTACATTCATTTCAACCCAGTTAAACACGGGCATGGTCAGCGTGCGATTGATTGGCCTCATTCGACATTTCACCGCTATGTGCGTGATGGGGTATATGCGCATGACTGGGCTGTTGCGATGGAAAGTGCGGTGCTGGGAGATGATTAACGCTGCCTGCGTGGGCACACCCTCCGGGTGCGAGAACCTCTACGAGGCAAAAACGTGCCCACCCTACTTGACTGGAAATGGAGGAAAAACGTAAGCGCATCGCGCTCACCATGTGCCTAGCCGACGCTGCGCCGCAACCAAACGGTAAACCTGAACCAAGAAACACACAGGGACAGCGAGAGAGCCAGAGCCAAGCAAAGAGTGTAGCGGGAGCCAGGCAACGCGAGACTTCAGGAACCGCACCAAACGCTATGGCAGCTGCTTTTTCAAACTTAAAACGTAACCGGATTAGATGTTAATCTCAGAGATGCGCGGAATACGCAGCGGTTTAGGTTTAGTAGAATGAACGGGTAGCGTCCCTTTTGTTCAGATATATACGCCGCATTTCAAGATGGGAAAGAAACTGCAGGAGCGACTGGATGAATAGTATGGTCAAAATGTCTCTGGAGATTTGTACATGAATGAAGCCCCACGATTTACATTGAACCGATCAGCTATGCAGCTGATCTGCAAGCAGCCATATTTGGACTGGGTAAATAGCTTTGACCCAACCCAGTCCGGGATTTGGACGTTGGAACAACTTAATGATGACAACGATACATTCATGATTCCCCAATTTGTTGATCCACGTGATTCATTCAAGTGGGTGGAGGAGCGTTGGAATGTTTTTTTCGACAACATGTTGTTTGATTGGGAGACTGAGAACACCATGTGGCCCAAAAATAGAACACTCAAGATGTTCCTTGAGTGGTTCGATATTCAAATTCACTCATTGGTTTGGGATATGGCCAATGAGCCGCTCTCAGTTGAAGATTGGAGCGGTGAAGATGTTGTTGATGAAGATGAAACGAACGGAATGCTTCATTAACGAGTTGAAACAATGTAATTAGAGGAGCTAAAGTGCAAGATCTCTAAAATTTAATACGTTGTTGCTATTTTTCACGTCAGTGTTATATAGAAACCAATCACGAGTAACCTCGTATTTATCAACTCGGAGGTTCCAATCCTTGTCGAACAATGAATGCGTAGCTGAGAACCAGTTTTTATGATGATGCAGACTCCAGGTTATCTCAGTCGATAAAGAAGCCTCAGAAAATATCAGTGCCAGATTCAATTTTATATTTTGATTAAAAAATTAAATTCATTTGTTGGAAACGCCATCAGATGCTCATGGAATCATGAGGGTGGGTATAAATATTGGTAGAGGACTTTTGCCCTTTTGTTAAAATCTAACCGCAGCGTACGTGATCGTTTCGCACAAAGGCTTACCGGATAATTAACTCCTCACGAAAATTAAAACATTACCATGCAGAACGTCCTCTATCTTCTACTGGGCATTGCGTTACTTGCCATTGGCGGTGAGGTACTGATTCGTGGTGCGTTAAGTATCGCCGAGCGATTAGGAATATCTCCTTTGCTTTCAGGACTGGTCGTTGTTGGTTTTGGCACATCAATGCCTGAAATGGTCGTATCAATTGACGCTGTGCTCAGTGGGCAACCTGATATAGCCATAGGAAATGTAGTTGGCAGCAACATTGCCAATATTTTGCTCATCCTTGGAATTTGCGCCGTTATAACTCCGCTTGCGGTCACACCAAGTGCACTTCGTCGTGACGCCGTGGTGGTGATTGCGGCCAGTGTGTTGTTCGTTGTACTGGCGTGGGGAAACGGGCTGGTCAAGACAGATGCCGTAATACTTTTGCTAACATTGTCCAGCTACCTTGCATGGGCGTACTGGAGCGAGAGAGATAACTCAGCTCCTTCTGGCGTTGTACATCAAGCAAAAGCAGCAGAGATCAATTTGGTGCCGAAATCGTTGTTGTGGTCCGGGGGTGCGACTATTTTTGGTTTGGTCTTACTAATCGCAGGATCGCAGGTTCTGCTAAAAGGTGCCGTCGGTGTGGCTGAAATTATGGGTGTGTCCGAGGCCGTTATCGGGCTAACGTTAGTTGCGATTGGCACCTCGCTTCCTGAACTCACGGTCTCTGTTATTGCCGCGTTGCGAAGACACGCTGATGTTGCGGTTGGAAACGTATTGGGAAGCAACATCTTTAATCTGCTTGGTATACTCGGAGTCACTGCCTTGGTCCAACCTCTTGAGGTGTCGGGAAGAATTGCTGCCTTTGATCAGTGGGTAATGCTTGGTGTAGCCCTTCTGCTTTTTGTATTTCTCTACACCGGATGTAAGTTGAATCGATCGGAAGGTGGGGTTCTACTGATTGGCTACATCGCGTACGTTGGTGCTAGTTACACGGTTATTTCTGGTTAAGGAATTTTTGGGTGTACCAACTAAAGAGCGGCCTGATAAATCGTTTCAAGGGACGTTTGAACCGCCATTTTTTTTGCTTAGAAAAAAGGTGGCTCTTCTAACGCTGATAAACTCAGGCGTAGGACGTCAAGTGACGAAACCTTGTGATAAGTAGGCTGTTACAACTCGTTGCCGCTTATCTGAGGATAACAATCCCGCTGACGAAATAAAGCGACAGCTACTGGATTTTCTATGGCTATACACAGTCGCATCTACTTACCACTTGAAGCCGCTAATGAACAGCTTGGGTAAATTAGGCAAATATCGGTAGTAGGGAGAGGATTCATAAAAAAACCGCACTAAACGGGGGGTAAAGAGCGGTCAAAGGTAGAACTAACATAGGGTGCTCTCGAATTAATGATGTGAACGGGAGATCATCGTGTTACAAAAAATATTTTTGCATATACTTCATAAAGCAGAGAGCCGTTTTATATTAAACTTTCAGTGTACATATATCCGTTCGGTACCGAACTTTTCTTAAAGAAATATAAATTTTTATTATCTGGGTTACAAGTCAAAAATTACCCAGCTTGTCGCAACCAATAGGTGTGTTTATCGCGATTACTAAAACAAAGTCATTACAGTAATATGGTGACGAACATTGCTCTGCCAAATTTGTATCCAATAATTATTCATGGCAATTATTTTTTTGAGAGAGCGAATAAATATTTGTTGGCAACATGATTTAACCTTATCTAACCTCACCCATATTGCTTAAGGAAACTATCCCAATTAACCGATTTTCCTTGGTTAACACTGGTAGTCTGCGCACATTGTGCTTGATCATGATTTCTGACGCAGTTTGTAATGAATCATCTTCATAAGCAAAAAAAACATCGTCTGACATCACATTGCATACCCTGGTATCCATATCCATGCCTTCTGCTAGTCCCCGGATTACGATATCTCTATCAGTTATAATTCCAACTAATTCATTTTTGTTCCCTGCAACGGGCATCATTTCTATTTTGCTGTCACGCATAATTTCTGCGGCTTCTAAAATTGTTAAGTCACCGCTTAGCACTACTAAATCTTCTGTCATTACTTGTTTAAGTGTTGGCATGTTATCATCCTTAATTTGGCTGCTCCATCTTAAAATTTTACAAAAAAAACCGCTCTTCAAGAAGAAGAGCGGTGACAATATTGTCGCTATGAGTTCCTGGAAAATTAATTATTTTCCATTTGCTTACTATATTTATGGCTTTGCCGACCGTTTTCAACGTGTTGCGGAGAGCTTCACTATCAATAGTGGTCTTTCAAGTTTTTTTAATATCAACAATCCCGTATCAACTACCAATTTTACGAAGTGTAGTTTGGGAGATATTTGAATTTATGCCATAAGAATGTTTCCAATGTAAAAACTTCGATATAAAAATGGCACGAATTTGTACAAACGGAAAAAATATCATTGGATGATGACTTTTTAATTAGCGTCCTGATTGACCGTCAGAATCAGATTCATTATGGTCAGTCCTTGATCCACTGCGACCAGATCTCATTTTTTCAGAACTCGATCTACTGTCAGAATCGGATTTCATTCCATCAGAACGTGACCATCCATGAGAATTTGAATCCTTATCAGAGCTTGAATTCATGTCTCGTGAATGGCTTGCGCCACCGCTAGAATTTGACTTCCGGTCACTAGAATCTGTATTTGAGTTATCCCATTTGTTGGTCTTGCTACGTGATTGATCGGAACTCCAGCTTCCCTCTTTCATCTTTTTAGAAGCCGCCTTCATTTCTTCCGAGCTAATTCGGCCATCCCCGCTAGAATCCAGTTCCTTAAATTTCTTTGCAGCAAAAATATTATATTCATTGGAAGTGACCGTCCCGTCTGAATCCGAATCCATACTCTTGAACATTTTGTCGTGCATTTTTTCATATTGCCCGTCTGAGTCAGCATGAGCTAAAGTTGCGCCCAAAACCAAACAGGATGTAATAGCGATGTAATTAAATTTATTTTTCATTTGTATCTCCGTTTAAGTAATTAATAATTGATAGTTAAGTTGTAAATTGTAAAGAGCTTTACTAAACTAAAAGACAGTTAGCCCAAATAAAAATTTAGCTAGTTTTTCTAAACAATTCTGTGCGCTATGACACATATTCATAACAAAAATTGTTCTAAATTACTGGGGAAAACTATGTGCAATATCGCACGGACAATTTACAAAATGCATTGATATTCTTAACTTCTGGATCTGCCAAAGAAGTTAATTGTTGGATTGGTAAAACTCTTAAGGAGCAAGAAACCGAATGTTGACGGACGTATGAACAATAAATGAAAAAGATAAAAAATTTAAATAAATTTAGCCCCAGTTAAAATTCATCTCTCTAAATAAGTTAAGTTAGAAAAATGATTTAAAAGTGGGAATTCAGCATATGGTTACTGCTAAACCTTTGGGATCCCTAGGCTTAACTAAGGTCGATAAGGTTGATATAGCTTCAGTTGAGTATCACCTTTTGGGCGATATACTTGTTGATGTTAACCTTACTAGCTGCTTACCTACTTAGCTACTTAGCTGCTTTCGATTTGTTACATATATAAATGCCCGTAGGACGGAGAAATTCAAGAGGCCAATGGATTAGATATGCAGGTCATTGTTGAGGTAAATCAGCCTTTGCCACGACCAACAGTTAAATTTTAGCACTCCTATTGATCAGAATCTGGATTCCCACCGTCATGGAGAACACGCTTGTTCAGATTGACGGTGAATTCTAAGTACGATCACCTCTTTTCAATCACTGATAGACCAATTGGGAATGGCGTTGCTGAGTCTGCACGGATTACCAATCACATCCAGCGCCAGATACACAACACCGCGTAATCCGTAAGTATTCCTACAATTTTTAGCTAAATAATTTATTTTTAGACCG